>JBIIJA010000139.1:0-5928 GCA_044234195.1 Cyanobium sp.
CCAAATTCGTGCTGGACACAGACAACATCCGTATCGGTAAGATTCAGAAAGTCTGCCGCGCGGCGATAGCTGCGAAGATCCTGCTCAGCGATCTCAAAGCGAACTTCAGGGGGGTAGGCATAGCCTTCTGATACGTCATTGACTGCAACGATAAAACAATCGTTTCCAACCGCAGCATCTGTCAGCGCTCTGTACACCGAGTGGGCGAAGGTGGCTATGCCACACTTGCGGGGCAGATAGTCGCCAATGATGGCAATCTTGCGCTTGGGTATGCTATTCAAGGATGGCTCTCCAGTGGGGTAGCTTTCAATTCACGCAATAACTCCTCGACCGATACCGTGGCGAAACTAGTTGATTGGTCGCTCATGGCGTAAGGCAAGATCAGCTTACCAGCGTGGATCAACGACCCGCAGCTATAGACCACATTTGGAACATAACCTTCACGTTCCTCTTGGCTGGGTTCCAGAAGTGGTTCCTTCAGACGCCCGATCACTCGCCCGGGGTCCTCAAGGTCAAGCAGAATCGCGCCGATTGTGTATCGGCGCATCGGGCCCACGCCATGGGTGAGCACCAGCCAGCCGGCCTCAGTTTCGATCGGTGAACCACAGTTGCCGACCTGCACGAATTCCCAGGGATAGGTGGGTCGCATAAGAATGTGCTTTTCGTACCAGAAGTGCAGCTGATCGGAAAACATCAGATAGATATTTTCTCCATCCTGTCTGGAGAGCATTGCGTAATGATTCCCCACCTTACGTGGGAAAAGTGCCATGCCCTTGTTCTCTACCTCGGGGCCATTCAGGGTGCTGATTTTGAAATGGCTAAAGTCCTTGGTCTCGAGCAGTTGGGGAAAGACCAGTTGCCCATCATAGGCGCTGTAGGTTGCATAATATGTCGTCTCACCGTCACCATGACCGAAGGCCACAAACCGGGCGTCTTCAATTCCTCGCCTTTCCGTAGGAGCGGTGGGAAAGATCACCCGCTCCGAGCAGTCATCACCCGTATCAAAGCTGATCTCGTAATTGGCCCGTGCCAGCGACAGGACACTTTCCACTGTTTGCTGGCTGTCTCCATTGCCGAGGCGATTACGACGCAGTGCCTGGTTGGCGACCACTGAGAGCTGCTCAAAACTAAAATGATCTTGTAATTGGTCCATGAGCTGCTGGGCAAACGGCGAAAGCAAACCCAGTTCAAGCAACTTGCGCTCGAAAAGATGTTTGTCATAACTTGGATTGGGGTGTACATTCGCAGCCGCCACAAATGGGCTAGGGAGGTCGACTGCGATTTGCCCCTGCTGGTTGATCACACCGGTACGGAAGACAATGGACGAGATATGGCCCTCGCCCGTGGCGCGCAGGCTCAGCAGAAAGCGCAGACTGCCTTCCTCCAGAGCAGATTGATCCGGATGTGGCACGATGGACGGATTGAAAAGCGCTGCAGCTTCAAGCGAGTATTCCAACGTGAAATAGGCGCCAATCAGCAACCGCTCGCTATGGTTAAGGGGCTGGTCGGAGATTAGATGCTCGCGCACTCTATCGAAGCGGCTGAGCAGAAATCCCTGCAGCTTTTCATGACGACCTTCAAATCGCTCTAACATGATGGAGGCTTCATGCTCCGCTTCAGAACGACTTAGGGCAGTAACACGTGCGACAATACGTTGAATACGCTCCCTATTGCTCCATTCAAAAGGCCTGAAAAATACACGGGAAGGGTCAGGTCGAATTTGAATATGTGTTCTTTTGACATGGACCACCATGATGCGCAGCCTATCTTGGGACTCGAAAGGATTAATAGAACAATAATGCCTAAACTTCGAAATGCATAAACTTCGAAATGCTTAAACTTCGAAATGCTTAAACTTCGAAATGCTTAAACTTCGAAATGCTTAAACCTTGGCGTTTTTCTATTCCTCCTATATTTGTAATCTACGGCATCTCCGAGCCTGGGGAGCCATTTCGGTCATGATCGGCAACGAAGCGCTTGGCCGTAGAAGGGCCTCCAGTGGGACTTCGGCATGATTGCGGCAAGGCGATGCATCAGGCACTCCAAGCGCTCCCCTTTTCTGCTCTACCCCACGACCCAGGCCCTCCGCCAAGGCTCACAACTCCAACAGGCCGGGCGGTGGTGTGAGCCCAATCCACCCCTCCTCCAGATGCACCTCAGGCACAATGGCCTCCACAAAGGGGATGAGCACACGCCGGTGCCCCTCGCTGAGCTCCACCTCTAAGAGATCGTTGCCGCCGTGGATCAGATCTTTCACGGTGCCGATAGTGGAGCCGTCGGCCAGGAGCCTCACCTGCAGACCCTCAAGATCAAGCCAATGGAATTCCCCAGGACCCAGGGGCGGCCGATCCGCGGCACTGGCGAAAATGGTTTGGCCCACCAGGGCTTCAGCGGCCGTGCGGCTCTCCACCCCGGCCAAGCGGAGCACGTAGAGCTCTTTGCCCGGGAGGCGGCGACCGGCCAGCAGGTCAACCTGGCGGATGGCCCCCTGGCTGGAGCGCAACCAGCGGGCGCCAGGGGAGGTGAAGCGCTCAGGGAAATCCGTGAGGGGCAAGGCCCGCAGCTCCCCGTTGCGCCCCTGGGCCGCCACCAGCCGACCCACCTCCAGCAAAGGGGGCTCGTGGGTGGCGGGGGAATCGGGAGGCATGCCAGGGGGAGGTGTCAGGGGCCAGGCTATGGAAAGGCTGGGCAAGATGGCCACGGTTCCCTCAACCAGACCCCCGCCCGTGCCCCTCACCCGCGTGATTGCCCCCGCTGGCGTGGCGCTGCGCTCCCAGCCGACCACCACCGCCAACCGCCTGGCCCTCTTGCCCCTGGGCGCCATGGTGCGCGTGATTCGAACGCTGGTCGGCGACCCCTACGACGCACCAGCGACGGGGCCCCGCAAGGACTGGCATCAAGTGCGCGCTGGGGAGATGGAAGGGTTTGTGTCGGCAGCCTGGTTGGAGCCCATCGGCGGCCATGGAACCCAATCGCCCTTGCAGGAGCTGCGGGGGGTGTGGATGGCCAGCCATCACCACAGCGGGGTTTGGCAAACGCGGGAGGCGCTGGCGCGGGCCCTGGATGAGCTGGTGGACCTGGGCTGGAACACCATTTTTCCAGCGGTGTGGAATCAAGGCCATACGGCCTGGCCCAGCGCGGTGATGGAGCGCAAGGGCTTGCCCAGGCAAGATCCGGTGTTTGCCCAGGCGCAACTGGATCCGCTCCAGCTGGCCGTGGACCTCGGCAAGGAACGGGGTATGACCGTGATCCCTTGGCTGGAGTATGGCTTTGCCGCCGAGCCGGTGGGGGCCCCGCAGCCTCTGCTGGCCGCCAAACCCGAATGGGCGGCCCGCGATCGCAAGGGCCAGGTGGTGGAGCATGGGGGGTTGCGCTGGCTCAATGCCCTGGATCCCGGTGTCCAGGAGTTTCTTGAGGGGCTGTTGTTGGAGGTGGTGGAGCGCTACGGCGTGGATGGAGTTCAGGGAGATGACCACATCGCCCTGCCCCTCACCGGCAGCCACGACCCGGCCACCTTGGCCCGCTACCGAGAGGCCACAGGGAAAGCCCCAGCAACGAGGGATGACGACCCCAGCTGGAGCCGCTTCCGCTGTGAGGGCCTCAGCCGCTGGGTGCGGCAGATGGGGGAGCGGATTCACCAGGTGCAACCTGGCCTGCTGTGGTGCCTTTCGCCAGCACCCCTGCCCACGGGGCTGAGCCAGCTGATGCAAGACAGTGCCTCCTGGCTGAAGGAGGGCGATGTGGACCTGCTGTTGCCCCAGCTCTACCGCAACACGGCGAAGGCCTTTGCTCAGGTGCTGGACGCCAACCTCAGGCCCCTGCCAGCCGAGCGGCGGCGGCAGGTGGTGGCGGGCCTGGCGCTGCGGGCCAACGGCCAGGATCTGGATGCCGACACTGTGCTACAGATGGTGCGCCTCAGCCGCCTGGAAGGGATTGGGGGCGTGGCGCTCTTCCATCACACACCTCTGATGGCGGGAGAGAAAAAGATCGCCCTGTCGCTGCGGGAACAGGAAGGGTTTGATCAGGTGGCTGTCGTGCCCGATGGCCGGGCTTTGGGCTGAGCCTCGGTGGTTGGGGCCATGGGCCATCAGCCAAGGCAGGCGTCCAGCAGGTTGCCAAGCAGCTGCCGCCAAGCGCCTTCCACCGCCGGAAACCATCGGGAGGCCTGCTCCCTGAGCCGCTGGAGGCCCCCTGTCCCAAGGGCAGTCCGCACAAAAGCGTCGTCCTCACGAAGCCAGCGCGCCAGGTCTGCTGGCCCCACCTCACAATGAAACTGCAGGCCATAGGCCAGGCGGCCAACTCGAAACATTTGCTCCGGGCAATGGAGGCTGGAGGCCAGCAAGGTGGCCTGAGGGGGCATCAGGATGCGATCGCCGTGCCAGTGGAGCACCACCTCACTGGGGGCGAGCCCCGCCAAGACGGGCTCCTGATCCGCCGGGCGGGTGAAGCTGATGGCGCCGAAACCCACCTCCTTCAGGGGCAGCGGCGGCTCACCCACCATCAGGGGCACGGCGTCGCCCCCAGCAGCCAAGGCCAGCAGCTGGGCACCGAGGCATACACCCAAAATGGGCCGATTGAGCTCCAGCCGTTGCCTGATCAGGTGCAGGGTGGGAGCGAGCCAGGGAGTGTCGGGATTGTCGAGATCGGCCACCCCCATCGGCCCTCCCATCACGGCCAGAAGCTGGTCGGCAGGATGATCCCGGGGCAGGGGGTCTCCAGCCCAGGCCCGACATCTCTCAACGGCCAGGCCCCGCTCCCGGGCAATCTCGGCAAGAAGGCCCGGCCCCTCCCGGGAAATGTGCTGCACCACGAGGAGGGATGCCATGGACGGATCTCAGGTGACTCTTCAGTGGCCAAGTCTTCGAATCAAGCCATCCAGCAACGCCAGGCCCTGCGGCCAATCACCATGGCCACTCTCTTCGTTGATGTGGCCGCAGGCGCCAAGTTGCACCACCTCCAGCCCCCAAGCCTGCGCCAACTCCAGGCTATACGTCTCCTCCGCATAGGCATCGTTGCTGCTGATCACGACCAGTCCTGGCACAGAAAAGTGGGAGCGTGCCGGCGGCACGAAGGGAAGCAATTCCAAAGGACCACCTGCCTGAGCTGGATTGGGAGGCGCCACCAGGAAGACCCCAGCAATCGGTGGCGGGTTGGGCAGGGCCAGGAGGTTGGCGGTGGCGAGGCAGCCAAGGCTGTGGGCAATCAGCAAGGGTGGGCGGGGGCAGGCCAGCACCGCGTGCCGCAAGGCAGCCGTCCAGGCTTCGGGATCTGGATGATGCCACTCGCCAAAGTCGACCCGAGCGAACATGGGCCGCAGCTGTTGCCAACGACTCTGCCAGTGGTCCGGCCCTGAGTTGCGCCAACCCGGCACCAGCAAGGCGGGGATGGAGAGGACAGCCTCAGCCATTCAGAGGCTGCCGAAACTCACGATCTCCGACGGTTTGGCGATCCCTGCAACCAAAGATCGCCTCCGGGTTGGCGTAGTGCTTGAACTCCAACCAATGGTGATCCGGATCAATCAGGAAAAAGGTGTGGTGCTCCAGCACTTCGCCGACAAAACGGAGCTTTGGCTCCACGCCGAAGCGCAAGCCTGCTCCTTCCGCCCGCTCCCTTAGAACCTGCCATGCCGCGAGCGTGTCGCACACCAGGCCGAAATGGCGGGGGTAGATGCCGCGTTGAAGTGGCTCGGAGCTGGGCGGTGTGAGCTGGGCCACCAATTGGTGGCCTCCCAGGTTGAGGATCAGGGCTTGGGCGCTGCGCCGGCCCACCTCACAGCCCAGCCCCTCCACATACCAGTGCTCCGTGGCTGCCAGATCGGCGGAGGGGATGGAGAGGTGGAAACGGGCAACATCCATCGAAGGGGCCGAACATTCGGCAAGCCACTGCAGGCATTATTCCTCATCCTGATTCAGTTCAGAGGTCAGGTTG
>JBIIJA010000140.1:0-5914 GCA_044234195.1 Cyanobium sp.
TCTAGCAAATGGGTGGCAAAGGAATGCCTGAAGGTGTGGCAAGTGGCTGGCGTGATGATTCCAGATGCCAAAACGGCCCGTCGCACGGCTTTTTGAATCAAGCTGGGATCCAGATGATGTCGGCCCTGTTCCCCGGTTCCTGGGTGACACCATCGATGGTGTTGCGGAAAAACCCATTGCCAACCCCACTCGATCGGTGCATGGGGATACTTTCGCCCCAATGCGTGGGGAAGGTGCACTCTTCCATAGCCTTCGGCAAGGTCCTTCCGATGGAGGGTTCGCACCTCCTCCAGGTGGCCCTGAAGTGTCCCACCGATTCGTGATGGCAACATCGTGCGCCGATCCTTGCCTCCTTTGCCATTGCGAACCGTGATCTGCCAGCGCTGAAAATCCAGGTCATGCACCCGGAGCCGCAACGCTTCCATCAATCGCAGACCTCCTCCGTACATCACGCCAGCGACCAAGCCTTCCACTCCATCCAGCTGCTCCAGCACCGCTCGCACTTCAGCAACCGTCATCACCACCGGCAGCCGAGGGCGGGTCCGCGCTCGGATCACCCCCTCGAGATCAAGATCTCGCTCCAGCAGCTCGCGATAGAGAAACAACAGGGCTGAGAGGGCCTGGTTTTGGGTGGACGCGCTCACCTGCAGCTCCACCGCCAGATGGGTGAGAAAGGCATTCACCTCCTTGCTGCCCATCTCCCTGGGATGGCGGAGGCGGTGGAACCGCAAAAACCGCCGTAGCCACTGCTCGTAGGTGGTCACCGTGCGGTGCGCATAGTGCCGCACCTGAAGTTCCTCTCGGTAGCGCTGGATCAGGCCCGGCGGGTGGGCGCCACGGGCTGGGGCTTCGCACCTGGCCATGACATTCGATTCGGGTCTGTCTCTTCAGCATTCCCAGCCCCTGCCGCGGTCTAATCCCCTTGGTGTGGATGCTCCCTCAGCGCCCGTGCTCCGCCTCCAGTTGCTGCTCACACAAGCCCCGCCTCAAGCTGAAGGAGTGCTTGTTCTCCCATGGGCCGCCCCTTTCCACGACTGCTGGGTGCCGCAGGGATCGCCGGTTCGGGCGGCCTCGCCCTGGCCCTGCTGGCCCCACCCCGCCCTGTGGATTCCGCTTCCCAGCCAGGCGGGGCCGCCGTGCACCACGACCCGGAGAAAGAGGCCTTCTTCGGCGAACCCCCATCCACACTTCCTATTCCTTTGATGCCTTCCTCGGGGGAGCCAAGCTCGATCCCGATGGCGCCAACCTCGATCGCATACAGATCATCAAGGGCTGGGTGGATGCTGCAGGGAACCCCCAGGAGAAGATCATCGATGTGGTCTGGTCTGGCAACCGTCGCCCACCGCCGGATGGCAAGCTCCCGGCGGTGGGCAACACGGTGGATCTGAAGACGGCCCGCTTCACCAACACCATTGGGGCACCCGTGCTCGCAGGCCTGTGGAACGATCCAGACTTTGATCCCCGCCGCCCCACCCTTTACTACGTGCGGGTGCTGGAGATCCCCACCCCCCCCGCTGGAGCACCTACGACGCCGTGCAGGCCCACCACCTCTCCACCCTGATCCGCCCGCACACATCCACCCATGCCTGACATCGCCCCAACCGATCCCAACGCCTTCACCCCCAACCGCTTCCAGGGCCAAACCTTGCTCATCACTGGCGCCGCCACCGGCATTGGCGCCGCCACCACCCTTCGCGCCGCGCGGGAAGGGGCCCGCATCGTGGGGGTGGATCGCAAAGAGGCCGAGCTGCGGCAAACGATCGCCCGCCTCACCGACGAAGGCCATGCGGCGATCGCCATTCCGGGCTCCGTGGTGGAGTCCGCCCTGTGCGATCACGCCGTGGCGGAAGCCGTGCGGGTGTTTGGCGGGCTCCACTTGGCCCTCAATGCCGCTGGCGTGATGGATGGCGGCGATCCCGGCCAACCGCTCAATCTTCAAGGCCAGCGCCACCTCCTGCCCAACCCCATCCACGAGGCAACGGATGCCTACTGGGAGGCCGTGTTGGCCACCAACACCACCGGCCTGTTCAAATCCATGCGGGCTGAATTGCGCCAGCTCGTGCTTCAGGGCGAGGGTGGCGCCATCGTGAACATCGGCTCCATCGCCGCCCTCACGGGCCTGGGCGGCAACCCGGCCTACGTGGCCAGCAAACACGCCGTGAGCGGTCTCACCCGCCAAGCCGCCCTCGACTACGCCCCCCACGGCATTCGCATCAACTCGGTGAACATGGCCGCCACCGCCACCCCCATGACCGATCGGGCCTACCAGTTCGTGAAAGAGCTGCAAAGCGAAGCGCCCAGCAGCCCCACCGCCATGCTCAAAACCATGAGCCTGCTGATGGCCGCCGATTCCCAACACCGCATGGCCACCGTGTGGGAACAGGCCGCCATCATCCTGTTCCTCCTCTCCCCCGACGCCTCGAACCTCACCGGCACAGTGATGGCCACCGATGGCGGCTGGACGGCCTACTGACACCCCATGGAGCCGGAGTGTTCGTCACCCGCTGCTCCACACACCAGATCTGGTGTTCTCCATTGCTAACTCTCATAGCCCCCTGCAAACCCTTGCTCCTCACGGCGCACCGCTGAGAGATCCGGGCCTCAGCCATGCGCTGAATCACAGCGGTTGAACCGCAATCAGTGGCATGAACCCGAGCCGGAGCCTCCACCATGCCCACGATCCCGACCGAGATCTCCACGTGCTTGACATGGACACCCGATGGTGAATTGGCCAGCGACGATCATCACGACATCCTGGCTCGCCTGGCCGCTGTGGATCCCTTGGCAGACTTGCTGTGCAGTTGTGAACTGGGCGCTCTAGCTGTGCCGCCGAACCCGCCCGTGACGTGATTTCCCTCCCCCTCCTCCTGCTCAAGCTCTTCCTCGTCCCCACCTTCCTGCTGCTGCTCACCCTCGCCGGCCAGCGCTGGGGCCCTTCCGTTGGCGGCTGGCTCGCAGGCTTCCCGGTGGTGATCGGCCCCATTTTGTTTTTCCTCGCCATCGAACAAGGCGTGCCCTTTGCCGCCCATGCCGCCGCCGCCAGCCTCTCTGCCGTGTTCGCCTTCGTGGCCTTCAGCTGCGCCTATGCCCACGGGGCTCAGCGCCTGTCTTGGCTGCCCTCGCTCCTGATGGCCTGGTTGGCTTGGGGCGCCGCGGCGGTTGCCCTTTCCACCCTGCCAGCCTCGCTGCCGCTGGCCTTTGGGCTTGCCCTGGTTTCGCTGTTGGCCGCGCCACGGTTTTTTCCTCCACGCCCGGAGCCCCTGGAGCCTCGGCTGCTCCTCGCCTTGCCGCCAAGAGCGGTCTCCCGCTCAGAGCTGGCCACCCGCATGCTCGCTGGAGCTGCCCTCACCATGGCAGTCACCTTGCTCGCCACCATGGTGGGTTCCGCCTGGAGCGGCCTGCTGGCTGGTTTCCCTGTGATTGGCTCCGTGCTGGCGGTGTTGGCCCACCGCGGCGATGGCTTCTCCACCACCAACCTGCTGCTGCGCGGCATGGTCGCGGGCCTCTTTTCGGTCGTGGTGTTTTGCTTCCTCCTGGCCCTCGGCTTGCCCCATCTCCCCATTCCCCTCGCCTTCACCGTGGCTCTGCTCGCTGCTGGCCTCGCTCAGCTGGCGTCCAAACGGCTGCTCACCAAGGGCTAGGTGGGGCTCCCCGTGCAATCGGCGCTCCCTTTAGAGATACACCTCCTCCTCTGGATAGCCCACCCTTTTTGCGCTGCTGCGCCCATAGAGCGCAGACAGCAGCAGCAAAATTCCCAGCCGTCCCACAAACATCCCCACGATCAACACCAGCTGGCCCCAGCGATTGAGTTGGCTGGTCACTCCTACATCGAGCCCCACGGTGCAAAAGGCCGACATGCAGGTGAACAGCTTCTCCAAGAAGCTAAACGTGCCCGCCACCGTCTCTTCTCCCCCGGCGGTGGGACCCAGACCCAGGAGCAGGGTCATTGCCACCACAAACAGACCCGAGGCCACCGTCACCCCGATCGCCTTGAGGATCAGCTCCGGCGCCACGCGCCGCTTGCGAATCACCACCTCCTTGCGGTTGTCCAGCGTTGAGCGGGTCGCCCCCAGCAGCAGGGCAAAGGTGGTGGTCTTGATGCCCCCGCCCGTGCCCCCCGGGCTGGCGCCGATGAACATCAGGCCGATCATCATCAGCAAGCCCGCATCCGAGAGCGTTTCCAGCGAGAGGGGCACCGTGTTGAAGCCCGCCGTGCGCGTGGTGATCGACTGAAAAATGGTCACCTGCAGCTTGTCCCAGAGCGAGAGGTTGCTGATCACCCCATCGGGGGCGAATTGCTCGGTGAACAGCAGGCCCAAGGCCCCCACAGCAATCAACAGGACCGTGCTGCGCAGCACCAGCCGGGTGTGCAGGCTGAGGTTGCGCAGCTTGTTCAACCGAAATCGCTTGGTCCACAGGTCGTTGGTGACCCGCCAGCCGATGCCGCCAATCACAATCAAGCTGCCGATCACCCCATTCACCACGGGCTGGGAGCGATAGCCCACCAGGTTGTCGCTCCACAGGCCAAAGCCGGCGTTGTTGTAAGCGCTGATGCAGTGAAACAGCGCTGCCCAAAGCCTCGCTCCGTGATTCTCAATATCGGTGAAACCAAAGCTGTAGATGATCAGCGTGCCCAGCCCCATGATCACCGCTGCCGTCAGCAGGATCGAGTTGAACGTGGGGCCGATCCCCCCCACGCCGAATTCATCCAAGGCCCGGCCCCGATCCAGCCGATGCCGCAGCCCTGAGCGCCCCTGCACAAACCCCTGCAAAAAGGTGGTGACGGCCATCAA
Source organism: Cyanobium sp. (assembly GCA_044234195.1). Classification (GTDB taxonomy): domain Bacteria; phylum Cyanobacteriota; class Cyanobacteriia; order PCC-6307; family Cyanobiaceae; genus Cyanobium. Next base: position 4,794 of record JBIIJA010000140.1, read on the forward strand.
TCCCAAGCCGCCAGTGACGATCAGCCCCGCCAGCACCACCTGGCCCAAAAAGGTGAGCTCCTTCCCCACATCAATGATCGACAGGCCCGTCACCGTGATGGCGGAGGTGACCGTGAACAGGGCTTCCCAGAGCCCCACCGAGTCGCTCGAGCAGGCGGGCGTGGCCAGGATCAGCGTGCCCATGGCAATCACCAGCAGGCCCGTCACCACGGTGAACTGGGGCACCGTCAGGTTGCGCCGCCAGTGATCCAGTCGGGCGAGGGGACGGGACAGCAGAGGAACGGAGCTCAAGGCACGGTTGGAACGCCGCTCCATATTGAATGCTGTGCCCTCGCTGAGCAGCCCGTTTGGAGTCTGTCCTCTGGCAACACCACCTGGTGCTGGCTGGTGGCGGCCACACCCATGCGCTCCTCCTGCGCCGCTGGGCCATGCATCGCCGCCACCGGCCAGCGCTGACGCGGATTTCCCTGGTGAGCCGCCACAGCACCCTCTGCTACTCGGGCTTGGTGCCGGCCGTGGTGGCGGGCCTGAGCGCCGAGGCCTGCCGCATCGATCTGCGGCGCCTCTGCACTTTGTCGGAGGTGGCCTTTCTGGAAGCCGAGATCCTTGGCCTTGATCCTGCCGCCCGCCTCCTCCTTCTGGAGGGGCGCCCCCCCTTGGCCTTTGATCGCCTCAGCCTGGATGTGGGCGCCATCACCCCCGCCCAACCGGGCGAAATGGCCGTCAAACCCCTCGAACCCCTCCTGCAGTGGTGCGCGGATCCACCCCCCGAGCCCCGCCTGCGGGGCGGTGGCGCCTCGGCGGTGGAGGTGGCGCTCGCCCTGCGGGGCCGGGGTCTGCGGCCCCACTTGCTGCTGCGCGGCGAGCACCTCCATCTGCCGAGCCCTGCTGCCCATCGTCTGGCCGAACGCCTCCTGGCCGAGGCCGCTATCCCCCTCCATCGCCACGTTGGCAGCGAGGCTCCGGCGGATCTGGCCTGCACCGGCAGCCACGCCCCCCCCTGGCTGGCTGCCGCGGGCCTGCCCATTGATCCGGCCACCGCCCGGGTGATCACCGAGCCCACCCTGCAGGTGCGCCACCACCCCCACCTCTTTGCCACAGGCGATTGCGCCCTGATCGCC
>JBIIJA010000141.1:0-5884 GCA_044234195.1 Cyanobium sp.
TAAGATCAAACTCACTCCAATAAGGAAACATCGGTTTAAGGATTGACACCTCATCCCCTGCAGCATTCGTTTCCGTGCGCAGGACCTGCAAACCCAGCGAGCTGATGATCGGATGAAGAGTGGAACTGTGAATTCGAATCGAATAACCACCGGAGATATCCCCTTGCAGCATGCTCAGCTCGCCAAGCATGCCGAGTTTGTTGATGCGTTTAATGCCCATCATGGATTGCACGATGGCTTGGTAACAAGCCAGATGGGGTCTCTCAGCATCCAGAAACTGCTTGACTGTAATATTCCTCAGGTTCAGAGCAGGCATGGAGGCAGTAGCTTTGGCCTCATCGTGCTGCGCAAGGAAGCCCGATAATATGGGATGCCACCAAAAAGAGCCCCACGCACTCTTAGAAGACTGAGCGTAATACTTCAAGATCGCTCGGCTGCGCTGCAAGAGACCATCGGCGGACTGAGCTTCCGCCTGATATCCCCGAAGTGCGAAAGCAAGGCCATCGTCAAGCGTACGCCCAAGGAGCGAGAGAGAGGAGCTGGCGAGACCAGCAAAAACATTCCAGGGCGCCCAAGGATCACTGAAGTTTGGTGGAAATAGAGTAGAGATTGGGGAGGGGTTGGTTTCGATCTCCACTAAAGGGCCTCGGGTGCTCGCCGTTTCCGTACACCTGCGGGGCGACACATGTGTCGTGAGCCGAAAAACCTGAGATGCTTCTGTCGGGAAACGAATTTCATTCCCATTTAATTCGACCTTACTCATTGTTTTTGGCCACCCATAAACCTCTCTACCTGTCGTCATCGACACTTGATCATCAACATAAATAAAGGGAGACACACCAGCCCAGTCCGTAAACACAAGCTCCTCACGACCTGAGTTGTTCGCTTTATTCTTTTTCCAACACTCCAAAGGCACGGTAAACGTCACTTCATTCTGGGCAACCCAGCCGAGATTTCGGGCGCTGGAGGTTGTCCCAGAACCCATTTTCCCATAATGTAATACCATCAAAAAGACATAGGGCGCAGCCGGCCTGAAGACCATCTCTTGATCTTTCCAGAGATCCAGATAGCTATGACAGAAGTCGTTCAGCTTGGAGATATTTGCTCGCAAAGGGAAAACCATCACCCTGACATCGTCGAATTCAAAGGGTGGTTTTAATGGCATCTTGCCAAAGACCTGACTCCCCCCAGATTCGTTGTATCTATGCAGATAGGGCATAACAGGTCGCGAAAAGGATATATCTGAACCTAACACGCCATGACTAGATTTTTCAGTCTGCTTGTGGCTACACACTGAGGAAGCGGTCGATCACCTCTTTGCTCAGCTCCCCTGTGGGTCCACTCGCCACCACTCCACCCTTTTGCATGGCGTAGTACCAATCGGCCTGACGCACGAAGTGCAAATGTTGCTCTACCAGCAACACGCTGATGCCTGTGGTGGCAATGATGCGTCGCACGGCCCTCTCGATATCCAGGACCACAGAGGGCTGAATCCCTTCGGTGGGCTCATCAAGGAGCAGGAGTTTGGGTTTGCCAAGCAAGGCCCGGGCAATGGCCAGCTGCTGTTGCTGGCCCCCGGAGAGATCGCCTCCCCGCCGGTTCATAAAGGTTTCCAGCACAGGGAACAGCTCAAACACCACCGGATCAATGTGGCGGTGGCGAGCCAACCCGCCGGGCAGGGATTCATGCCCTAGCAGCAGGTTTTCCCGAACCGTGAGCTGGGGGATGATCTCCCGACCCTGGGGCACATAGCCGATGCCGGCGCGGGCCCGGCGATAGGGGGGCAGACCGGACACCTCCAGCTCCCCCAGCTCCACGGTGCCGGAGCGCTGCTGAAGCAACCCCACAACGGTCTTCAGAAGGGTGGTTTTGCCCACCCCATTGCGGCCGATCAGACAAACCATTTGTCCCGAGCCCACGCTCAGGTCCACATTGCGCAGGATGTGACTCTCGCCGTAATACACATTCAGACCGCGAACCTCCAGCACGTTCATGCCGCCCGACTGGGGTGTGCTCTGATGCGGAGGATGGGGGGAGGGCGAGCGGGTCATCGCAGGGCAGCAAGAAGATCAGCTAGAGGGAGGGCAAAGGAAGGGGCGGAGCAACGCAGGGCAGACAAAAAATCACTCCTCCCTGCCCAGGTAGACCTCAATCACCCGAGGATCGTTCTGCACCCTGTCCATGGACCCCTCGCAGAGCACATGGCCTTCGTGGAGCACTGTCACAGGAGACTGGAGGTCACGGATGAAGTCCATGTCGTGCTCGATGACGAGCACCGTGTGCCGACCACTGAGATCCTTGAGCAAGGCGGCCGTCCGCTCCGTTTCCTCATCGGTGAGACCGGCCACGGGCTCATCGACTAGCAGGAGTTCCGGATTTTGCGCCACAAGCATGGCGATCTCCAGCCATTGCTTTTGGCCATGGGAAAGGCCTCCGGCCTGAAGGCCAGCCTGGGAGGCCAGCCCCACCACGTTGAGCAAGTGCTGCACCCGCTCCCTGCTCTCCTCCTCCAGGGGGCTGAACAGCAGGGCGAGGGGGGAGGCATTGCGGCTGACCGCCAACTCCAAGTTGCGGCGGGTGGTGAGATTTTGATAAACGCGGGGGGTTTGGAACTTGCGGCCAATTCCCAGGCGGGCGATGCGATGCTCCGTGATGCCGACCAGGGGACGGCCCCGGAACCACACACTGCCCTTGGTGGGTTGCACCTTGCCGGTGATCACATCCAGGAAGGTGGTCTTGCCGGCGCCATTGGGGCCAATCACGGCTCGAAGCTCGCCTGGCTGCAGCGCCAGGTTGAGATCATTGAGGGCGAGGAAGCCATCAAAGCTCACCGTCACGCCACGCAGTTCCAGGAGCGGGCTACCCATGGTGGACGGGCTCATGGCTGTCCTCCCCGATCGATGGGCGGCTTCAGGGTGGTGCGCTCAGCTTGAACGGAAGGATCCAAATCCAAGGAGGGATAGGTGGGAGCCAGTGGGGGCCAGCCCACCATGGCTTGGAGTTGACGAAGGCCACCTTTGCGCCACCAACCCACCAGGCCATCTGGAAGTACCGTCACCACCAGCAGGAACAGGGCCCCTTGGATGAACAGCCAGGTTTCTGGCAGCTGCTCACTGATCAAGCTCTTGGCGTAATTGATCAGAACGGCTCCAAGGATGGCGCCCAGCAAGGTGCCGCGCCCCCCAACAGCCACCCAGATCACCATCTCAATCGAGAAGGCCACTGACATGAATTGGGGAGAGATGATTCCGGATTGCACGGTGTAGAGAGCGCCGCTAATGCCGGCCAGGGCGCCGGCCACGGTGAACACCAGAGTTTTGTAAGCGGTGGGGTTGTAGCCGGTGAAGCGCATGCGTGGTTCGTCATCGCGAATGGCGATCAAGGCATCGCCAAAGCGGCCGCTGGTGAACCAACGGCAGAGAAACCAGGCCGCCACCACCAGAAGCACCGTGATCCAAAACAGGAGCCGTTGCATGGAGTCGGAGCCAACAAGCTGGCCGAGGAAGCGCGCGGTATCTGTTTTGAGACCATTGGTGCCATTGATGAGTTTCTGCTGACCATTGAAAAAATTAAAAAAGACCAGCAGGGCGGCCTGGGTGAGAATCGAGAAATAGACTCCTTTGATGCGGTTGCGGAAGACCAAAAACCCCAACAAGCCAGCAACAAGTGCCGGGATCACCCAGATGGCAAAAAAAGTGAAGAAAGGCGAGGAGAAGGGCTGCCAAAAGGCCGGCAATTCCTTCACGCCGTAGAGGCCAAAAAACTCAGGCAATTCGCCAGGCTGGATCGAACTGAGCTGCAAATGCATGCCGATGGCATAGCCCCCCAAGGCAAAGAAAATTCCTTGCCCCAGGCTCAGCAATCCCGTGAAGCCCCAGATGAGATCTACCCCCAGGGCCACAATCCCCAGGGCGAGAAATCTGCCCAAGAGGTTGAGGCGAAATGGTGGCAACACAAACGGCAGAATCAGGGCCGCCGCAACGATCAACACCCATGGCCACCAACGCTTGAAACTGAAACCGGATGGCGATGCGCTCTCCATGGTTCAGCCCTCCACCAGACGGCCCTTCTGGGGGAACAGGCCGGCCGGCCTGAACTGAAGAAGCACCACGATCAGGATGAATACCAACACTTTGGCCATAGAGGTGGTGGCAAAAAAGGTGATCAAGTCGTTGAGGGCCATCGGCATTCCCGGCCAGAGCAAGAGCAGAGCACCGGAACCGATCACGTAACTGAGGATGCCGATCCCCAGGGCCGCAACGATGGTGCCCAGGAGTTTGCCCACTCCTCCCAACACCACCACCATGAAGCAATCGACGATGTAATTGCCACCAAGATTGGGGCCCACCGAACCCAGCAGGGTGACAGCGACGCCGGCCACCCCAGCCAGTCCAGACCCCACGAGAAAAGTGAGGGCATCGACCCGTTCGGTAGGAATGCCGAGAGCACTGCTCATGGAGCGGTTTTGAGTGACGGCTCGGATGCGGATGCCCCAAACACTTTTTTGCAAAAACCAATGCACTGCCAGCAGCGCCAGCGCCGTGAGGGCGATGATGAACAGACGCCCCACCGGCATGGTCACCCCGCCGAAATCGATCGAGCCCCGCAGCCACTGAGGGGCTGTGACATCGATATTGCGGGCGCTGAACCAAGGCAATTTCAAGGCCCGCACCGAGCCGAGGGCACGGTCTAAGGCGATGCCCAACCCACCGGCCAGCACCCAAGCCAACACCCGAAACAGGGGGGCCTGCCGGCGCTGCCACCAGGAGGCGGGGGTGAGCCTGGGAATCAGCAGACCCAGAGCCACCGCCAGCAACAAACCCAGGACAAAGGCCGTGGAAACCGAGCGCACAAACTGCTGAAGGATCAGACTCACGCCCCAAGTGGCCAAAAGGGTTTCAAGGGGCCGACCATAGAGGCGGCGAATCACCGTTTTTTCCAGCAACAGGCCCACCAAGCCGCTGACCAGAAAGGCAAGAGGAATGGCAATGAGGATATAGACAGGGAAAAGGGCGGAAAGGGGGCCGTTCTTGAGCAGGTTTTGCACCACAAAGGTGGTGTAAGCCCCAAGCATCATCAACTCGCCGTGGGCCATGTTGATGACGCCCATCAAACCAAAAACCACGGCCAGGCCGAGGGCCGCAATCATCAGCACAGAGCCGATGGCGAGGCCGTTGAAAAGGGTGTCAAAAAGAGCTGTCATGGGCGTCCCAGAGGGGACAAAGAGGTGAACGAAACCCGAGCCAAGCAAGAGGGGGGGCCATGCCCCCCCTGCGTCTCAGGCAATCAATCGCCAAAGAGGCTCACATTTTGAACTTGCCAGCGTCGGGACGATTCTTGGTCCAGTCGCATGTGAAGCCCTTGGTCTCTGGCACGAACTGGTTCCAAGCCAAAGGCTTCACAATGCCTTTGTTTTCCAGAATCTTGAACATGCCATCTTTCTGCACCTCGCCAATCATCACCAGCTCGGTGGTGTGATGGTTGGGCTGCACTTCGATCGGCCCCTGGGGAGCATCGAAGGTGACACCGATGAGGGCTTGACGCACCTTGTTGTCATCCACGCTGTTCGCCTTCTCAGCACCCTTGGCCCAGAGGTAAACCATGTTGTAGGCGGACTCAGCCGGGTCATTTGTCACCCGCTGATCGCCATACTTTGCCTTGAAGGATTCGGTGAACTTCTTCGAGGCTGGTGTGTCGAGACTTTGGAAGAAGTTCCAGGCTGCGTAGGTGCCTTCGAGATACTCAGGACCAATGGCGGCGACCTCTTCCTCGGCGATGGAGAAGCTCATGATGGCGTAGCCGTTGGCGGGGGTGATTCCAGCCGCCTTGAGCTGCTTGAAGAAGGCCACGTTGCTATCACCGTTGAGGGTGTTCACAATCACGC
>JBIIJA010000403.1:0-2603 GCA_044234195.1 Cyanobium sp.
CTGCGGCAGGACTGCAGGCAGGCGACCGGGTGCTGGCCGTCAATGGGGAGCCGGTGAAGCGGGCTGGCCAGGTGATTCGGCGGGTGCGGCAGCAACGAGCGGAGGTGCCGCTGCGGCTGCTGATCGAACGGGCGGGTCGGCGTCTGGAGCTCAAGGTGAAGCTGGCACCAGCCACCGATGCGTCGCCGGCGAGAATGACATCCACTCCGTCCCTTGACCGGTCTCCCCGCTCATGACAGCCACCAATCCGGTCGCCACCAACATCGTTTGGCATCACTCCACGGTGACCCGGGCGGCTCGGGCGCACCAGCGGGGCCACCGCAGCGCCATCCTTTGGTTCACCGGGCTGAGCGGAGCGGGCAAGAGCACCCTGGCGAATGCCGTCAACTCCGCCCTGTTTGAGCAGGGCCTGGCCTGTTACGTGCTGGATGGCGACAACGTGCGCCATGGTCTCTGCAGCGACCTGGGCTTTTCGGATGCGGATCGGGAGGAAAACATTCGCCGCATTGGGGAGGTGGCCAAGTTGTTTTTGGATGCGGGCGTGGTGGTGCTCACGGCCTTCGTGTCGCCTTTCCAGGCGGATCGGGCCCGAGCCCGCACCCTGGTGGAGCCGGGGGATTTCATCGAAATTCACTGCGCTGCCGATCTGGAGGTGTGCGAGGAGCGGGACACCAAGGGCCTCTATGCCAAGGCTCGTGCCGGAGTGATCAAGGAATTCACGGGCATCTCCAGTCCTTACGAAGCACCGGAGCACCCCGAATTGCGCATTGACACGGGCCGCCAAAGCCTGGAGGAATGCGTGCTGCAGGTGTTGACCTATCTGCAGCAGGTGGGGGTCATCCCCTCAGCAGACGAGGGCTAAGGGCATGGCACAAAAAGGTGGTTGGCAGGAATTCCCCCGCCCCGAGAGCATGCAGCGTCCGGATGGGGCCAAACCGGGGGCCCCCGCCAAGGCCCAGCAACGGGTGCGGGTGCAGCGCACCAAGGCGGGCAAGGGCGGCAAAACGGTGACTCTCATCAGCGGCCTCGAGGTGCCAGAGGGCGAGGCCTTGGCTCTGTTGAAGCAGCTCAAGGCCAGCGCTGGCACCGGCGGTGCCTTCAAGGAGGGCGTGATCGAACTCCAGGGCGACCAGGTGGCCGCCGCTCTGGCAGCTCTGGAGAGGGCGGGATTCCGGCCCAAGCAGGCGGGGGGGTGAGCCTCAGGAGCTGCTGAGAGCGAGGCGTTTCAACTTGCGCAGTGCCCTGTGGATGGCTTCTCGTGGGGTCTCAATGAATGGAAGACGGAAAAACACGTGATGATAAATTTCATCAAGGGTGGTGATTTTTTCGCCGAATTCTCGATGATGCAGGATGGCTGTATGCCGATTAATCGCTGTTTCCTTGTAATGGATATCACGCAATGCATCGGCATAAGGAGTCATCCCCAACCGGTGGGCCACAATGCCTGCAGCCGGTTGATCACAGCGGTGCCCTCGCACCCGTGGATCGGAGGAGATCCGTGCATTTCGATTCCAAAAAATGGCCTGATAGTCCTCCCACGTTGAAACAGGCTCCTTAGTGCCCCTGGCGGTGATGCCATCGGACATAATCTGATGCCAACCTTCAAGGAATTGAGTAGCCAGGGGCGAGCGCATGTTGAGCCCGATCACGGAACATGGCATTTCCGGGATCTGCATGGCTTCATCGCGGCTGATGCCGTTGATGGCCAAGGCCTCATCACTCGCCCACTGCCCCATCATTTGCCCATAATTATTGTTAAACATCACATAGCCATTTGTCTGCATCAAGCGAAATATTGGGTCGAGCGGGCGAAGGGCGACGCAAACGGAATCCATCCAAAGGATTTCCTCGTAGCCCAGATCGCGTGCCGCAAAGAAGCAATAGGGTTTAAAGCCAAAAGGCACGTCGAAATGCTCAGGGGAACTCTCGGGAAGCCGATCATTCCAGCAGAGAAAATCTCCTTCAAATCGAGATCTCCGCAGACTCTCCTCCAACCTCCCCAAGCTATCACTGAAAACTTTTCTGCCTACACCAAGGCTGATGACACATCGCTTTGGGCGCTCTGTTCGACCCGCACGGATGGGGATAACGTTCACGATTGAAATGCTGATCTGAGGCTATTGATCATTGACTGGTGAGTTGATACTCCCATCTAAGAAGAGTAAGATCGCCCCCTTGGCACAGATAATAGCCACAACGACAACTGCCAAATTGACAATTCATGTTCGTACTTCATTTCAGTCTCCCTATTCTACACTGATCTGACAGTTGCAGGGAATGGGAGCTCCCACTCCCGCCCCATGACGCCATCCGATCCGCTTGTGCAACTGGGAGTGTTTGCTGCTGCCCTGGTGGCCAATTTGCTCTCTGCCCTGGCGGGTGGCGGCGCTGGGCTGGTGCAGCTTCCAGTGTTGATTTTACTGGGCCTGAGTTTTCCCCTGGCTCTCGCCACCCACAAGGTGGCCAGTGTGGCCTTAGGCGTTGGGGCCACGCTGCGCCACTGGCGAGAACGGTCTTTGAACCCGCGGCTGGCGGCGTTCATCCTGGCCTGCGGGCTGCCGGGAGTGGTCTTGGGAGCGAGGGTGGTGTTGAGCCTGCCATCG
>JBIIJA010000325.1:0-3264 GCA_044234195.1 Cyanobium sp.
CGAAGCTATGCACTGCGCTCTTGGGCGTGCTCACCATCGGGCTGGGGGTGTATTCCATGGCCCGGCCATCCTTGGGGGTGTCCGGGAAGGGGCAGCCCCTGGATCGGGGCCGACTGCTGATTGGGGGCCTGGTGCTGTTTGCCATCGGCGTGCTCAATGGCTCCCTCACCTCCGGCACCGGCTTGTTTGTGACCCTCTGGCTCGTGGGCTGGTTTGGCCTCGACTACGGCCGGGCCGTGGCCTACACCCTGGTGTTGGTGGGGTTGTTTTGGAATGGCGCCGGGGCCCTCACCCTGGGGCAACAGGGCCAGATCGCCTGGGGCTGGCTGCCGATGCTGCTGGCGGGCTCCATTACCGGCGGTTATCTCGGCGCTCACCTCGCGATTGCCCAGGGCAGCCAGGTGGTGAAGCGAGCCTTTGAGGTGTTGGCCCTGCTGATGGGCAGTTCGCTGCTGTGGAAAAGTTTCTGATCGCTTCAGGCGCCCCGGGCCCAGCGGACGCTCAACGCCCTGAGCGCCGCAGGGACCAGGCAAAGGAACGGGTGCTGTCAGCGGTTTGCACGGTGATCTGATCCTCCAGCCGCTCCAGGCTGGGGGTGCGCCGGAGGTGGGAGGTGTCGATCGCGCCATGGCCCCCCCCGAGCCGTTTCAGCTCCGCCTGCCGCTCGGCGCCAAGGGTGGGGATCGATTCCGGAATCACCCCGCGCCGCCGCAGGCGTTCCATCAGCGCCAAGGCCTCCTGCGGTGTGATCGCTCTGCCCTCGCGCTGGGCACGGCTGATGAGGTCGTTGAGACCCTGTTGCATCTCCGGGTGGGTGGTCATCGCCTCGGCAAGGCGCAGCTGTTCGTCCACCACGGCTTGTTCGGCGGGGGTGAAGGGCGCGGGGCTCTCCGGCAAGGGATCTCGGTCAGGCGGGCGGCCGTCGATGGTGAGCTGGGTGGAGTCGAAGTTCACGGTCATGCTGTTGAAGGGAATTGTGAAGCGGCGGCCATCGCTGCTGACGCATTCGCCGAGAGGCACATCCTGAAAGACCCTGATTTCATAAGAGTTTTTGGGGGCGTCCTCATCACTGCGGTAGATCGTGAGGCCGCTCTGGCTGATGCGCACGGGCACGACGGGCTTGAGGATCTGGCAGATGGTGGTGATGCCCTTGTGGGTGGTTTGCACCAGCGAGGTGAGGGTAATCAGGCCGCGCATTTCATAGGTATCGATCCCAGATCCAGGGAAGGATTCGGGCTTCCGTTGCAATTCCACCTCGGCCGTGGCGGTGAAGGAGAGGGCGCCTGAGGAGCGCATGCGCAGGGTGCCCACATAATCGGGCCGCCAAAATTTGGAGTTGCCTGCGAAGCGACCCAGGGCGTGCTGGGCGACGGCGACGCCCTGAATCAGCAGGGCAACCAGAACTCCTGTGGCGATCAGGCGCGGGGAATCGTTGGTCTTGATGGGTCCAGACCGTGGAGGTTCATGTCTCCAAGTTTGGCTTCCAGCCGCCTGAGCGGATCCACCTCGCCCCGAGCTGCCGCAGAATCCACCCACTGCCCTGAGCGCACCCCGCCTCGCCCATGCCCGATCTGTTTTCCCCCCTGCGCGTCGGAACTCTGGAGGTGCCCAACCGCATCTGGATGGCGCCGCTCACCCGCTGCCGGGCAGAGGAGGGCCATGTGCCCGGTCCCCTGATGGCGGAGCACTACGCCCAGCGGGCCAGCGCTGGGGTGATCATCGCCGAAGCCACCATGGCGATGGAGGGGAATTCAGCCTTCTGGAGGGAGCCTGGCATCCACAGCCAAGCCCAAATCGACGGCTGGCGTCTCACCACCGAAGCGGTGCACCGCGCCGGTGGGCGCATCGTGCTGCAGATCTGGCATGGAGGGAGGGCCTGCCATCCCCTGCTCAACGGCGGCCGCCAACCGGTCGCGCCCAGCCCCATCGCCATCGTTGGCGATGAGGTGCACACCCCCGAGGGGAAGAAACCTTATGTGGTGCCCCGCGCGCTGGAGGATGGGGAGATCCCGGCCATTGTGGAGGGCTTCCGGCTGGCGGCACGCAACGCCATGGCCGCCGGCTTCGACGGGGTGGAAGTGCATGGCGCCAACGGCTACCTGCTGGATGAATTTCTGCGGGATGGCAGCAATCACCGGGATGGGCCCTATGGCGGCCCGATCGAGAATCGGGCGCGGTTGCTGCTGGAGGTGTTGGCGGCGGTGTCGGGAGAGACGCCCCTGATGGGCCTGCGCCTCTCCCCCTTAAACAGCTTCAACAGCATGGTCGACAGCGATCCCATCGCTCTGATCACCTGGCTGGCCCAGCGGCTGAATGATCTCCCCCTGGCCTATCTGCATGTGATGCGCGCCGATCTGCTTGGCCAGCAGCATGGGGATGTGCTCACCCCGGCCCGGGAACACTTCCGGGGAGTGCTGGTGGCCAACATGGGCTACAGCGCCGCCGAGGCGGAGGCGGCCATCGCAGCTGGCGCGGTGGATGCGGTGGCCTTTGGCACCAGCTTCCTGGCCAATCCCGATCTACCGGAGCGGTTTCGCCGCGGCGCGCCCCTCCAGGCGCCCGACCCGGCCACGTTCTATTCCCCAGGCCCTGTGGGTTACACCGACTACCCGAGCCTGCAGCTCCAGAGTTGAGCCGCCGCAAGCAAATGGTTTCGGACGAGATCCCCAGGGGCACCAGAGCCAGCCCCTCAGACTGGGAAAAACCAGCCCCATGGCTGCAGGGTCTCGATCAGGCCGGTGCCGGTGGGCCGACACAGCCTGCACTTTGCCGGGGCGGGGGGAGCTGAGTTGCGCCTGCTCCTCGACGGCAACGAGGTTCACCGACCTGATTGGTATGACCGGCCAATCCTTGCGTAATGACTCTGCACATCCTGAATCAAACTGGCCTCATGCATAAAGCCAGGATTTTCAATCTGCAGTCCTGGCAATGATTCCCGATTGGCACGGCAGAAAAGGGTGAATGCATCGATTTTTTCATCCGTGCGCCAGTTGATGCATTCCTGGATCAACACATGCCCTCCACCCTCGCAAACAATGCTTGCATATGCAGCCGCACTGACATCTTCAGCACGATAATGAATGTTGGTTTTGCTTGAGCCAGAGCCGGCCCAGTTGGAATGATGCACAAAAGCAACTCCGTTAGGCGTTAACTTGCGGATGATCTGTGGAACATAGCGTTGATGGACATCAAGATCAGCATGAACCAAAGAATCGAAGGAGAAAACCATGTCAAATTGTCCATCTTCAGCCCGATCCAGAGAGA
>JBIIJA010000209.1:0-4647 GCA_044234195.1 Cyanobium sp.
GTTCATCCCCTGGGACACTACCGCTGGGCTTCACTTCCTGGGCTGGGGCTGGGGCTGGGGCTGGGGCCTGCAGGTTGGCCTCCTCCCCCCGTTGCTGCTCCCTTTGCTGCAACAGGGAGCGGGCCCGACTGGCTCGCTCTGCAGCTTCGGCCATCAGCTGATCTTTGGCGATGAGCAACTCTCCAGGCTGCTGTTCCAGCAACGCGGTGTTCAGAGCAATCCGGCCGCGCTGACCATCCACCTCGGTGATGAGGGCCTTAATTCGTTCTCCAGGCAGAAACGCTTCGCGGAGATCCCGCAGCGCTGCTCCTGTGATGGAGGAGTGGTGCAACAGGCCGCTGACCCCTCCGAGATCCACGAAAAAGCCATAGGGCTTCAGGGCACTCACTTGCCCCTCCACCAACTGACCCACCTCAAGTTCGCGGAAGCGGGACATGGAGGCGGCTTTTTTCTCAGAGAGCACCAACTTGCGGGTTTCAGGATTCACCTCCAGGAAAGCCACGCCAATGGTTTTGCCCACCATCGCCTCATGTTGCTCCCCTTCACTGAGCTGGGAGCGAGGAATAAAGCCCCGCAGTCCCTCCAGATCACAAGTGACGCCCCCACGATTAAAGCCATTGACTTTCACCTGCACCACGGTGCCTTCTTTGTTCAGCTGCAGCACCTTGTCCCAGCTCTGGCGCAGCTCTAAAGCTCGCACGCTCACCGTCACCATCCCCTCAGCGTTTTGCTCCCGGGTCACCAGCACCTCAACGGCTGCCCCCTTGGGATATCGCTCCTTGAGATTGGTGATCACGCCAAGGCCACACTCCCGCTTGGGCATGAAGCCAGGAGCTTTGCCGCCAATGTCCACATAGACCCCATCACTCTCGACGCCGATCACCTGACCCTTCACCACATCGCCCGTGGTGCCAACGGGTTCGTTTTCATCGAGGGCCGCGAGAAAAGCTTCCTCATCGAAGTCAAAGTCGTCCACGCTTCGCCCGGCAGCCCGTTCGCTCCTTTGCGGGCTGGTGGAGGCGTCGGGTTGGGCCCCTCGACGGGCCGCGCTCGGCGGTGGGCCGAGCAGATCGGCCATCGACATCCCCTCAAATTCCGCCAGAGAGAAACGGTCCTCTTCGTCAGCGGCTTGGGCCCCCTGCCCCTGGAGATCGGCAGGGGGCTTGGGTGCGGCTGGCGAGACTGGATTGTGCTCTCTCTCTGGGGCAGGAGTGGCTAGCTGGGGGGGATCGGAAGAGGTGTCCTTGGGGTCGTCCTTTTTCAGCATCACCACCTGGGGAGGGCGACGGGGCGCCGTGGCACCCACCCCAGGGCTGCGGGGATCGGGCCGCCGGGGCTGAATTGGAGCGGGCTTACCGGGTCCGGCCATCACCAGTTTGGGTCGACAGGATCCCACACTCTACGGAGTCTCCCCAGCCCGAAGGCTGCCGTCCTGTGTCCTCTGCCTCCCTGCCTCCCTCCACACAAGGGGAAAAGCGTTTGGACTGTCTCCCCTGGCCTGTGATTAAACGCGCGGCCAGCAGGGAAGGAAGCACGGTGATCTGGCCCATGGGTTCCCTGGAGCAGCATGGCCCCCATCTGCCCTTGGGCACCGATGCGCTCTTCGCCGATCGCGTGGTGGAGGCGGTGTTCCAAGTGCTGCCGCCGGACTTGCCGCTGTGGCGTCTGCCCGTGCAACAGATCGGCTTTGCCCCTGAGCACAAGGAGTTTCCCGGCACCTTCAGCCTGCGGGCCGAGCAACTCATTGCCCTGGTGGAAAGCGTGGGGGCCGATTTGGCCCGTTGGGGGTTTCGTCGACTGGTGCTCATGAATGGCCATGGGGGCCAGATCGGCCTCTTGGAGGTGGCGGCGCGCCAGCTCAGGGGAAACCATCCCTCGTTGGCGGTGCTGCCCTGTTTCCTGTGGCGTGGTCCGGAGAATCTGGCGTCCCTCATCCCCGAACCCGAGCGCAGCCAGGGGTTGCATGCAGGCCTGGCGGAAACCAGCCTGATGCTCCACCTGGCGCCAGAACTGGTGGGCTTGGAACGCCAGGCCGATGGGCTCCATCCCCCCAGCCAACCCCCTCAGGGATGGAGTTGGGAGGGCCAGGCGCCAACCGCTTGGCTCACTGGTGATCTCAGTCAATCAGGGGTCATCGGGGACCCCTCTGGTGCAACAGCCGCTCTGGGGGAGCAGTTGTTTCAGCGGCTGGTCAGCGCCTGGCAACAGCGCTTGCAAGCGCTTGTCTGCAGTGATTGGCCACCCAGCGCAATCCCTGGTGCTTAAACTCAGCCGATCCTTCCTTCACCTCCCAATGACGAGTCTGGAGACCAGTACATTGCCGGACTTCTCAAGTCAGCCCTACAAAGACGCTTACAGCCGTATCAATGCCATCGTGATTGAGGGTGAACAGGAGGCACACGATAACTACATCTCTTTGGGCACCCTCCTGCCAGATCAGGCCGAGGATTTAGCGGCATTGGCTCGCATGGAACTCAAGCACATGAAGGGTTTCATAGCTTGCGGAAACAATCTTGGTGTGACGGCTGATATGCCATTCGCCCAGAAGTTTTTCACCCCCCTGCGCGAAAACTTTCAGTCCGCACTGACGGAGGGCAAGGTCGTGACATGTCTCCTCATTCAAGCTCTGCTTATCGAAGCATTTGCCATATCTGCCTATCACATATACATTCCTGTCGCCGACCCCTTTGCTCGCAAAATCACAGAGGGTGTGGTCAAGGATGAATACACTCACCTCAACTATGGCCAGGAGTGGTTAAAAGCAAATTTTGAGTCCAGCCGGCAGGAGCTCGAGGAAGCCAATCGGCAAAACCTTCCCCATGTGAAACGAATGCTGGATGGAGTGGCCAAGGATGCTGAGGAGCTTGGCATGGCCAAAGAGGATCTGATTGAAGATTTTCTGATCGCTTACCAGGAAGCTCTCACAGAAATCGGCTTCAACTCGCGGGAGATTGCCCGCATGGCTGCTGCCGCCTTGGTGGGATAACCCAATCGATCGCTAGGGGCAGGCCATGGCAGGATGTGACGCCGGCAGATGCCGGCAATTCTGCCAACCTGTTTCCCATTGATGCCCATGTTTGGCCTCATCGGTCATTCCACCAGTCTTGATGCAGCTAAAGCGCTGGCCCATTCCCTGGGATACCCCGAATATGGGGAGGGGGATCTCGACATGTGGTGCAGTGCCCCCCCCCAGCTGGTGGAGCGCTTTGAGGTGAGCAGCCCTGAGGGCAAAACAATCCAGGGCGCCTATATCGATTCGGTCTTTGTTCCTGAAATGCTTGGGCGGTTTAAAACCGCCAGGCGCAAGGTGTTAAACGCCATGGAGTTAGCCCAAAAAAGCGGGATCTCCATCAGTGCCTTAGGAGGTTTCACCTCCATTATTTTTGAGAATTTCAATCTGCTGCAGCAGCAACAGATTCGCAACACAACCCTCGATTGGCAGCGCTTCACCACCGGCAACACCCACACCGCCTGGGTGATCTGCCGCCAGGTCGAGGTCAACGCCCCTGAGGTAGGCATCGACCTGGCTCAGGCGAAGGTGGCTGTCATCGGCGCCACCGGCGACATTGGCAGTGCGGTCTGCCGCTGGCTGCATCACCGCACGGGCGTGGGCGAACTGCTTCTGGTTGCGCGGCAACAGCAACCCTTGCTAGATCTTCAGAGTTCCCTTGGCACGGGGCGCATTCTGGATTTAGACACCTCCTTGGCGGAGGCCGACGTGGTGGTGTGGGTGGCGAGCCTGCCCCAAACCCTGTCTTTGAACTCGGCCAACCTGCGTCGTCCCTGCCTGATGGTGGATGGTGGCTATCCCAAGAATCTCGACAGCAAGGTGGCTGGTGATGGGGTGACTGTACTGAAGGGAGGCATCGTGGAATTTTGGCAAGATATTTCCTGGCAGATGATGAGTGGCGCGGAAATGGCCAATCCGAAGCGACAGATGTTTGCCTGTTTTGCAGAGGCCATGCTGCTTGATTTTGAAGAGATTTACTCTAACTTTAGTTGGGGGCGCAATAACATAACCCTTGCCAACATGGAGCTGATTGGAGAAGCTTCACGCCGTCACGGCTTTACGCCCCTTGGACTGAATAAAATTGCAGCACCATCTTTGGTCATGACCTAAATCATGGTACCAATCTGAATTCTAGTCATGAGATTTTGATTACAACACCATCCTCCAAGCACTTCACCCATGGCCAGACGCGCACTCCTCGACTTTGAAAAACCTCTGATCGAACTCGAGGAACAGATTGAGCAAATCCGCCAGCTCGCCAGGGATTCGGAAGTCGATGTGAGCCAACAGCTCCTCCAGCTGGAGACCCTGGCAAGCCGTCGAAGGGAAGAGATTTTTCGCTCCCTCACGCCAGCCCAGAAAATCCAGGTTGCCCGCCACCCACAACGGCCCAGCACCTTGGACTACATCCAGGTCATGACCGACACCTGGTATGAATTTCATGGCGATCGCCGCGGCAGTGATGATCAGGCCCTGGTGGGGGGGATCGGCCAAATTGGCGAACAACCGGTGTTGTTACTCGGACACCAGAAGGGAAGAGACACCAAGGAGAATGTGGCGCGCAACTTTGGCATGGCCTCCCCAGGTGGCTATCGCAAGGCCATGCGATTGATGGAACACGCAGATCGCTTCAAGCT
>JBIIJA010000144.1:0-5826 GCA_044234195.1 Cyanobium sp.
TCTGGTTGAGAAGGCCAAGGCGATGATCGCCGATGCCAAGCAGGTGGCGCCCAACAAACCCTTCTTCATGTATTTCTGCACCGGCGCCATGCATGCGCCCCACCATGTGCCGAAGGAATGGGCCGATAAGTACAAGGGCCAGTTCGATGATGGCTGGGACGCCTACCGCGAGAAGGTGTTTGCCCGCCAGAAGGCGATGGGCCTCATCCCGGAGGGCACCGTGCTCTCCCGCCACGACCCCGACGTTCCCGATTGGAATGGCCTCTCCGCTGAAGAGAAGCGGCTATACGCGCGCATGATGGAGGTGTTCGCCGGCTTCCTGGAGCACACCGACCACTACATCGGGGAATTGATCGCCTTCCTCAAGGACCTCGGCGAATATGAAAACACCATGATCATGGTGATCTCCGACAACGGCGCCAGCGCTGAGGGGGGGCCAACGGGCTCAGTGAATGAGGGCAAGTTTTTCAACAACGTGCCGGAAAACCTGCAACAAAATCTTGCCGCCATCGACGACATCGGCGGGCCAAAATATTTCAACCACTACCCCTGGGGCTGGACCCACGCCGGCAACACCCCGTTTCGGCGCTGGAAACGGGAAACCTACCGGGGCGGCACCAGCGACCCCTTCATCCTGAGCTGGCCCAAGGGCATCGCCGCCCGTGGGGAGATTCGCTCCCAGTATTGCCATGCGATCGACATGGTGCCCACCGTGCTTGATGCCCTCGGCATCGAGGCCCCCACCACGATCAAGGGGGCCACGCAGCGACCGATTGAGGGCGTCTCCCTGGCCTCCTGCTTCGCCGATCCCACCGCCCCCAGCCTCCATATCACCCAGTATTTCGAGATGCTGGGTCACCGTTCGCTGTATCACGATGGCTGGCGGGCCGTGTGCCCCTGGCCTGGCCCTGCCTACAGCGAAACGGAGCACCGTTTCGGCGATCCGATCACCTACGACCAGCTAATCCAGCTCGATGCTCACGGCTGGGAGCTCTACAACCTGCGGGACGACTTCGCCGAAACCCGCAACCTGGCGGAGAGCGAACGGGACCGGCTGATCGCCATGATCGGCATGTGGTATGTGGAGGCAGGCAAATACAACGTGCTGCCGATCGACAGCCGCACCACCCTGCGCTTCGCCATTGAGCGGCCCCAGCTGGCGCCGGATCGGGAGCGCTACATCTACTACCCTGGCACCCAGATGGTGCCAACCAACGCGGCACCGCGGGTGCTCAACCGACCCCACAGCATCTCGGTGGAGGTGGACGTTCCCGGCGGAGACGCCGATGGGGTACTCTTCAGCATGGGGGGCAATGATGGCGGCTTCTCGATCTATGTGCGCGATGGCGTGTTCACCTACGGCTACAACTACGTGGCCGATAGCTACTTCTATGTGCGCGCCACCAGCGCCTTGCCAGCGGGCCACCACGTGCTGAGTGTGGACTTCCGGCCCACCGGCCCCGCCGACCTGGCGGCGGGCAAGGGCACGCCAGCCCACGTCACCCTGTTGGTGGATGGGGCGCCGGTGGGCGAGGGCGACCTGCCGGTGACGATCCCCTTGAGCCTCGGCCTGGCGGCCGGGGTGGCCGTAGGGGCCGACCCGGGTTCCCCCGCCGTGCCGGATTACAAGCCACCGTTTGCCTATCCCGGCACAATCCGGCGCGCCCTGGTGGATGTTAGCGGCACGCCGGTGGAGGATTTGCAGGCCCAGATCCGCATGGTGCTGGCGCGGCAGTAAGGGCCGGTCGCCATGCCTCTCACCACCCCAAAGGTCGCCATCGCCCTCACCATCGGCGGCAGTGATTCCGGCGGAGGCGCGGGCATCCAGGCCGACCTCAAGACGTTCACGGCCCTGGGGGTGTACGGCTGCTCGGCGATCAGCTGCGTGACAGCGCAAAACACCCTCGGGGTGAACCGGGTGGATGGCCTGCCGCCAGAAGCCCTCACCGCGCAAATCGATGCGGTGATCAGCGATCTGGCGGTGGCAGCCCTGAAGACGGGCATGCTGCTCAACCAGGCGCTGATCGAGGCCACCGCCGAAGCCCTCGCGCCGCTGAGGGTGGCCAAGCTGATCGATCCGGTGATGGTGTCGCGGGCGGGGGCGGTGTTGCTGGAGCCTGGCGCCATCGACGCCTACCGCCAAGCGCTGCTGCCCCAGGCGGAGCTGCTCACGCCCAATCTGCACGAGGCGCGGTTGCTCACGGGGCTGGCGATTGAGGGGGCGGCGGAGGTGGAACAAGCAGCGGAGCGGCTGCTGGCGATGGGGCCGGCGGCAGTGTTGATCAAGGGCGGCGGGCTAGCGGAGCTGCGAGGCCGCGATTACTTGCTCACCGGCGGGGGCCTGGGCCGCTGGCTGGCCCATGCGCCGATCGACACCCCCCACACCCACGGCAGCGGCTGCACCCTGGGGGCGGCGATCATCGCTGGCCGCGCCCAGGGGCTGGAACTGGAGGCGGCGGTGATGGGAGCCAAGCGCTACGTGGAGGGCGGACTACGGCGGGCGCTGGCGATCGGCGGGGGGCAGGGGCCGCTGTGCCACTGGCATGGGCTGACCTGAGTGGGCGGCCGGGAGAGCACTCCACGCTGGAGTGTCCATGATTTGGGCCGCCCCGACACCAGATATGGTGTGCCTGGTGGCACCCGTTTCCTACAGGTCCTGGAGAGGACACGCTCACCAGAGAGCACAGCCACCAAACGCAGCTAGCCTCCCCGTGGCTGGCTCCCTGACGCCGTGGACTTCAACACCACGGCTCCACAATCGGCGGACTGCCTGCCGCGCTGCCTGCCAGGGCTGAAACAATGGGCCCAGAAGAGCCACCGGCGGTGCGATGAAGTTCAGCAAGGTGGTGTTCTACGGGCGGCTGGGGGAGCAGGCTCTGAAGATGTTTGGCCTCGAAGGGGAGCTGCCCCGCTGGCGCGGCGCGCGGCTGCTCGACTGCCCGGGGGGGCCAGGCTCCCTGCCGGCGCTGCTGCGCAGCCATGGCCTGGATGTCACCGCCGTGGATCCCCTCTATGCCCTGCCGCCAGCGGAGCAACGCCGGCGCGCTCTGGAGGATTTGGAGATCACCATGGCGATCCAGGCCGCCAGCGAGGAGCTCCGCCCAGACTTCGACCTGCAGGCTTGCCGGCAGGAGCATCTCCAAACCCTGGAGCTCTTTCTCGCCGACCGGGAGGCGCACCCCGAGCGCTACCGGGCGGGAGCGCTGCCGGAGCTGCCCTTCCCCGATGGCCACTTCGATCTCGTGCTGAGCGGCCATCTGCTGTTCGCCTATGCCCCCTGCCGCGATGGCGGGCTGATGGCTGGCGAGGGCCTCGATCTGCCCTGGCACCGCCGGGCCCTGGCGGAGCTCTGCCGCGTCAGCTCCAGGGAGGTGCGCCTCTACCCCGCCCACACGGTGGACCGGGTGGTGCGCCGCCATCCCTACGCCGAGGCCCTGCTGGCGCAACTGCCCGCTGGCTGGCGGGGGCGTTTCGTGGAACGCTCCTACGACCAGGGTTTCGAGGGCTGCCTGGAGGGGCTGGAGCTGGTGCGCGGGGAGTGAGGGGGGGCTTTGTGGGGGGGCGGGGTTTGCGGGGATTGGCTCTGGAGGGTTGAGGGCCGCTGCCCATCACAGTGGGACCCAACCACCAAACACAGGCGCTGTGCCCTCCCGCTGCGCCCCTGCGCTCGCGCCACGCCAGGCTGGCGGCAGATGAGGCCCACAGGCGAGGGCTGGCGGCTCCGGGTGGAGGGTGATGGGCACCAGAACAGCTGGGATGGGCCAGAGGGCAAACGCGCTCAGCGGAGCAGCTCAGCGGCAACGCCCCGCTGCTGGAGCAGAGCCACGGCCTGCTGATCAAACGACACGAAGGTGTGGCCACCCAGCCACCGACCTTCCTGGGCGATCACGGCATCAGCGAAATCACCGCCCGCCTCCAGCTGCGCCAGCCCCGCCTCCACGGCGGCACGATCGAGGCGCACGTTGCCAGCCGCCATCAAGGCCTGAATCGCCGCGCTGATCTCCGCCACGGGAAAGGCATAGACACGGCGCAGCACCCAAACGAATTCACACAGGGCAGGCAACGCCACGGCGATCTGCTCAGCATCACGCAGAGCTGCCATGGCTGCCGGTGACTGGGAAGGATCGTCGCCGACCACGGCCCGCACAAGCACGTTGGTATCGGCGGTGATCCTCAAGGAGGGGCGGCCCAACCGGCGCTGGAGGCCGCCTGGATCTCCTCGAGAGTAGCCACTTTGGCGGTGCGGCCAGCCAAGCGTCCGATGAAGGCCTCGATGCTGCCGGTGGGCTGGGCGGCGCGCACCTCAACCCTCCCGCCGGGAAGGGCAGTCACTTCAATCTGCTGGCCCGGCTGCACGCCAAGATGGCGAAGTAAATCCTGACGGAGAGTCACCTGGCCCTTGGCGGTGACGGTGAGAGTGGCCATGAAGCCGCCGGGCGCAACACGGATGGACTGTAAGGCATTGTAGCCTTACCTCCGGACGCCTTCATTGCCGCTACCGCGGCCCATTTGATGGCGAAACACCATCCTGACCGGTACAACCGCACCCTCCATTTCAAGCCCAAGGGAGATCTGCAGCTCGTGGCCGGAAACCTTGAGATTCGTCCAGAAGTGCAGGGTTAGTTCGTGCGCACGGCGGTGGATCAGAGGGATACGCCCGGAATTGAGAGTCACCTTGAAGTTGCTGTTCTCCAGCCAGTGGAGGATCCTCACGCCACTGCCTCCAACAGCACCTGGCCCTCCTCACGGCTTTGGAGGATCAAACCCAGCTGCAGCTCCCGTTCCAGCTGGGTGACAAATCCCTCCGGCTCCAACTCCGACGCCGCCAGCAACGCCCGCTCACTGAGCGCGCCGCACTCCCGCAGCAGCTGGGTCAGCAGATCAGGGGGGAGGGGATCGGATGGGGCTGGGGCGGCAGTCCGATCGATCGGTTCCGGGTTGGCTGCAGCCTTGGGGCGCCCCCGCCGCGAAGGTCTGGCCGCACCGGCCTCCGCCTGACGGGCCACCCGGATCCGTGCGAGCAGCACACTCGCCGGCTCGTCGGCCGGATCCTGGGGCACCAGCTCGCCGCGGAACGCCTTGGCCAGCAGGGCTGGCGTGAGGCGATCGACGACCTTGCGGGCAGCGATGAGGCGGGCTTCGAGTTGGTCGGCGAGGGTGAAGAGATTCTGGGCGCGTCGGACGATTTCTTGTTGCTCGGCGATGGAAGGCAAGTGAAGCGGAGCTCGCTTCATCGAACCGACGTTGAAATGCGCTTGGGCAACACCTACCTGTTCTGACTTGACGAAGCCTTGACCAAGACTTGAGTTGATAACAATTGCACCAAAATCTGCAATAAGCCTGGAACCGGGTCTGGCGATAACAAGATCAGAGCAGTTCGCCTCAGACAATTCATCGGGGATAACACAACATTGGCCTGGTGCTCCAGTCCTGACAACAGCAAGATCACCAGGCAGAAGCGACGACTTAATAATGCTTTGATGAAATTCTGGACTGATAAAGGCGAGGTTTTCACTGTCAAACCTAAATGGTCGAACATTGAGTGAACGGAGGAACGGGACCCCGTGTTCAACATACTGATCCGCCATCTTGCCGACAAACCCAACAGTTATGTAATCGTATGCTGCGCCGAATGTTGTGCTTTCCCATTGATCAGCATCTGTGTTTTCCCCCCTCCACTCCCGCGTCAACTCCCCCGAGGTGGCCGCCGCCAGCACGGCCTGGCGAAAGCGCTTGAGGAGCCCCGCCACGCCATCGAGTCGCTGGCGGCAGGCCTCAACGGCGGCGAGGGTGGTGTCGAGCTTGGCGGCGATGCGGCGTTGTTCG
>JBIIJA010000423.1:0-5762 GCA_044234195.1 Cyanobium sp.
ATGAGAACAGCAAGCGCAATCAGCAACGATCCAGAAATGGCCGGGCCACCTACAAGGCGCAGCTTGAAGCGTTGCAAGACAAACGCATCGTCTTCATCTTCGATGAGTGCCACCGCTCCCAGTTCGGCGACAACCACAAGGCCATCAAAGCCTTCTTCCCCAAGGCCCAGCTGTTCGGCTTCACCGGCACGCCCATCTTCGAGGCGAATGCGTCCTCACAGAAGATCGAAGCCAGGCAGGCTTCGATGCTCACAACGGCGGATCTATTCGAGAAGCAGCTCCACGCCTACACCATCACCCATGCCATTGAAGATGGCAATGTGTTGCGCTTCCACATCGACTACTACAAACCCGATGGAGCCAACCCGCCTAAACCTGGCGAGGCGTTGGCCAAACGCGCCGTGATTGAGGCCATCCTCAAAAAGCACGATGCCGCAACGGCCGCCAGACGCTTCAACGCCATCCTCGCCACAGCATCGATCAATGACGCGATCGAATACGTCTCACTGTTCAAGACCATCCAGGCGGAGAAGCTCGCGGCTGATCCCACCTTCAAGCCGCTGAACATCGCCTGTGTGTTCTCGCCTCCTGCCGAGGGCAATGCTGATGTGAAGCAAATCCAGGAGGATCTACCGCAGGAGCAGCTCGACAATCAGGACGACCCCGAAGGCAAGAAGGCAGCCCTCAAGGCCATTCTCGCCGATTACAACATCCACTACGGCACCAATCACCGCCTGAGCGACTTCGATCTCTACTATCAGGATGTGCAGATGCGCATCAAGGATCAGCAGTGGCCTGAGCAGGATCTGCGCCAGGCCAATCCCCAGGCGGCCCACCACAAGATCGACATCACGATTGTGGTGGACATGCTGCTCACCGGTTTCGACTCCAAGTATCTGAACACGCTGTATGTGGATAAGAACCTCCGGCACCACGGCTTGATCCAGGCCTTTTCCCGCACCAATCGCGTCTTGAACGGCACTAAGCCGTACGGCAACATCCTGGATTTCCGCCAGCAGCAGGAGGCCGTGGATGCCGCCATCGCGCTGTTTTCGGGTGAGAAGACCGGCGAGCAGGCGCGCGAGATCTGGCTGGTGGACAAGGCGCCGGTGGTGATCGAAAAGCTACGTAGCGCCTCCCAGAAGCTCGCGGAGTTCATGGCATCCCAAGGCCTCGATTGCACGCCTTCAGATGTGGCCAATCTCAAGGGGGATGCCGCCAAGGTGGCCTTCATCAGCCACTTCAAGGAAGTGCAGCGGCTCAAGACCCAGCTCGATCAATACACCGACCTCAGCGACGACGAGAGGGCCAGCATCGAGCAGGTACTGCCGGAAGACCAGTTGCGTGGTTTCAGGGGGCAGTACCTGGACACGGCCAGGAAGCTGAGGCAGCAGCGCGGCGATACGGGTGGCAAGGGCCAGGCCATGGATGCTCCTGTGGATCAGCTCGACTTCGAGTTTGTGCTGTTCGCCTCCGCTGTGATCGATTACGACTACATCATGGGCCTGATCGCTCGGTATTCGCAAAAGGAACCGGGCAAGGCCACCATGACCCGCGAGGAACTGATCGGCCTGATCAGCGCCGATGCCAAGTTCATGGACGAGCGCGATGCCATCACCGCCTACATCAACACCCTGAAGGCGGGCGAGGGCCTCAGCGAAGCCGCCATCCGCGAGGGCTACACGCGCTTCAAGGCCGAACAGAGCGCCAAGGAACTCGCCGCCATCGCTACCAGGCACGGCCTCGCCACTGATGCTCTGCAAGCCTTTGTGGATGGGATCCTGGCCCGCAGGATCTTCGATGGCGAGCAACTCAGCGACCTGATGGCCCCGCTTGCGCTCGGCTGGAAAGCCCGCAGTCAAGCCGAACTCGCCCTGATGGCGGAGCTGGCTCCCCTGCTCAGCCGACGCGCTGGGGGGCGTGAGATTTCAGGGTTGAGCGCGTATGAGCAGTGAGACGATGGCCAGCACGATGAAGCAAGAGGCAACGACTGCGTTGGTTCCGAAGCTGAGGTTTCCGGAGTTTCGGGGCGCCGAGGTATGGCAGTCAATCGCACTCAAACAAGCCACGACGCCTGTGACGGAGCGGGTGGGGGAAAGAAAACTGACGCCAGTGAGCATTTCAGCTGGGATTGGCTTTGTTCCGCAGGCTGCAAAGTTTGGACGCGATATATCCGGTAAGCAATATCAACTCTACACATTGGTTCGAGATGGTGACTTCGTCTTCAATAAAGGAAACTCGCTCAAGTATCCTCAGGGCTGCGTCTATCAACTTCAGGGATGGGGGCAGGTTGCTGCGCCAAATGTTTTCATTTGCTTCCGGCTCAAGAAGGGATACTCAGAAAGCTTCTTCCAGCAGTGTTTCGAGCAAAACCAGCATGGTAAGCAGTTAAAGCGGCATATCACCAGCGGAGCTCGAAGCAATGGCTTGCTGAACATCAGCAAGGAGACATTCTTCAATGTCGAGATCCCGGCACCATCACTTGCTGAACAACAGAAGATTGCCGACTGCCTGAGTTCACTGGACGAACTGATCGCCGCGCAAGCGCAGAAAGTGGAGGTGCTCAAGACCCATAAAAAGGGGCTGATGCAGCAGTTATTCCCTCGCGAAGGGGAAACTCAGCCTCGGCTTCGTTTTCCTGAGTTTCAGGATGCTGGGGAGTGGGTGTGCGATTCGTTGGGGAATATCTTCGAAACAACCTCTGGGGGAACTCCTAACCGAACGGAAACCGCCTATTGGAATGGCAACATTCACTGGATCACCACTTCTTTGGTAGATTTCTGTGTGATCACTAGTGCTGAAGAGTTCATAACTCCTCAGGGGCTAAAGAACTCGTCCGCAAAGGTCTTACCAAAGGGCACTGTCTTGATGGCCATGTATGGCCAAGGCAAGACGCGAGGGCAAGTCGCCCTGCTACGAATTGATGCGGCAACGAATCAAGCCTGCGCCGCGATTCTTCCACGCAAAGGCGTCGATCCATACTTTGTCTTCGCATATCTGGCGGGAAAATATGAGCAGATTCGCGAAATGAGCAATAGAGGTGGACAAGAGAATCTAAGCCAAGGTCTCGTTAGAGAGATTCAGTTCTCGTTCCCATCCGATAATGCCGAACAGAGCAAGGTTACATCCTGCCTGAGCAGCCTCGACGCACTGGTCACCGCTGAAACCCAGAAGCTCGAAGCTCTCAAGACTCACAAGAAAGGCCTGATGCAGCAGTTGTTCCCTTCCCTAGAGGAGCTTGAAGGATGAGCAGGAGGGCAAAGATCAATTCATACAGGAATCTGCGTACACTATCGCGAAAGATACGCTCTGATCTCAGTGGTATCGATCTTATTTTGATTTACGCCTACAACCGGACCGGCAAGACACGCCTTTCCATGGAGTTCAAGGATGAGGGTAAACGTGGAAATAATGGCACAGCCGATACCCTCTATTTCAACGCCTACACGGAGGACCTGTTCACCTGGGACAATGATTTGGATGGTGACGCGGTCCGCCATCTCCAGCTTAATCCAGACTCCAATTTCTTCAATGGTCTCAAAGACCTTGCGCTGGACGAAACGATTGCCGACTACCTGAATCGCTATGCCGACTTCGACTTTGACATCAACTACAACGACTGGAAGGTTTCTTTCCACAAGGGTGATTCGATGAGCATCAAGATTTCGCGCGGCGAGCAAAACATCTTCATCTGGTGCCTCTTCATGGCCATCTGTGAACGGATGCTTGATGGACATGTGTCCTATCAGGCTTACAAATATCTCTACATCGACGACCCGATCTCCTCGCTAGATGACAACAATGCGATTTCAGTCGCCTGCGACCTCGCCAACATGTTGCGTCGTGCTGCGAGCTGGCAGGCACAGCATGGTGATGCCTCACAGATCAAGATTGTGTTCTCCTCTCATCACGCCCTGTTCTTCAACGTGATGTGCAATGAACTGGGTAGAGCCAAAGATGGGGGTCCGACAATCAAGCTAAAACGCTACTTCCTCCATCGCCCTGGAGCAGAAGGCTTCTATACGCTTCGTGCAACGGATGACACACCTTACTTTCATCATGTCGCCGCGCTTGCCGAACTTCAACGAGCCGCCAATCCGACAACCGGCAAACTCTACACTTTTCACTTTAATGCCTTGCGAAGTGTGATGGAGAAGACAGCATCCTTCTTCGGACACCCCGACATCTCGTTCTGCCTGAGGGAGCTGAACAACGAAGAAGATCGGGCTCTTTACAACCGAGCTCTCAACCTCCTCAGCCATGGCAAGTATGCGATCCACGAACCGGTCGAAATGGGCGAGGACAACCAAGAGCTGTTTCGCCGCATTCTCCGAGACTTTGTGACGACGTTCCACTTTGCCTTGCCAGAAATTGCTGCGAACCCGCCTTCACCTGTTTCGGCGCCATGACCGACCTGATCCTCTACACCACAGAAGACGGCCGCAGCCAGATCAAGCTACGGGCCAAGGACCAGACCGTCTGGCTGACGCAACGCGAGATGGCTCAGCTGTTTGAGGTGAGTACAGACAACGTGGGTTTGCATCTCAAGAACATCTTTACGGATGGGGAACTTGAGCTCAAGTCAGTTACCGAGGTATCCTCGGTAACTGCCACTGACGGTAAGAACTACCTCACCAAGCTCTACAATCTCGACGCCATCCTGGCCGTGGGCTACCGGGTGCGTTCACCGCGTGGCGTGCAGTTCCGCCGTTGGGCATCCACCGTTCTCAAGGACTACCTGATCAAGGGCTTCGTTCTCGACGATGAGCGGCTGAAGAATCCGGACGGCCGACCGGATTATTTCGACGAGATGCTGGCGCGCATCCGCGACATTCGGGCATCGGAAAAGCGCTTCTACCAGAAAGTGCGCGATCTTTTTTCCCTCTCCAGCGATTACGACAAGACGGACAAGGCCACGCAGCAGTTCTTTGCCACGGTGCAGAACCTTCTTCTCTTCGCCGTCACCGGCAAAACCGCCGCTGAACTGATCATGACCCGCGCTAATCCCGCTGATCCCCATTTTGGTCTTCTCACCTGGAAGGGAGACAAGGTGCGCAAGACGGATATCGTTGTGGCCAAGAACTACCTGAGCGAGGATGAGATCGACACCCTGAACAGGCTGGTGGTGATCTTCCTGGAAACGGCCGAACTACGTGCCAAGAGCAAACAGGAAACCCGCATGGCCTTCTGGAAACAGAACGTCGATCAGATCATTACCAGCAACGGCTTCCCACTGCTGAGCAATGCTGGCTCCATCAGTCATCAGCAGATGGAAGCCCGTACGGCAGAGCTTTTTCAGCAATTCGACCAACAACGCCGAAAGCAGGAAGCGCTCCAAGCTGATCAGCAGGACGAAGCTGACCTTCAGGCCCTGGAAGCCAAACTCAAGAGACGACCGCAGCCATGAGCGACTCCAGCCAACAACAACTCGGCAACACCCTCTGGGCCATCGCCGATCAACTGCGCGGGGCGATGAACGCGGATGATTTCCGCGACTACATGCTCGCCTTCCTGTTTCTGCGCTACCTCTCCGATAACTACGAGATCGCCGCCCGCAAAGAGCTGGGCAGCGATTACCCGGAACTCGAGGCCGACAGCCACCTGGTGCCGCTCAGCATCTGGTGTGAACTCAATCCCGAGGATGTGGAGGCCTTTGAAAAGCAGATGCGGCGCAAGATCCATTATGTGATCAAGCCCTCCTATCTCTGGGCGAGCATTGTCCATCAGGCCCGCATCCAAAGCGCTGAGCTGCTCAACACGCT
>JBIIJA010000146.1:0-5761 GCA_044234195.1 Cyanobium sp.
GCGCCGCACCACCTCGCTCAAAACCACTTTCATTTCAAAGAGAGCGAAGGCCATGCCGATGCAGCGGCGGCTGCCATTGCCGAAGGGCAGGAAAGTGGTGGGGCCGAAGGTGCCTGAAACAAAGCGGTCGGGATCAAACTGATCTGGCTCGGGGAACACCTGGGTCCGCCGGTGGGCCAGGTAGATGCAACCCATTACCACCGTGCCGACGTCCAGGTGGTGGCCCGCCAAGGTGAGGGGCTCCTCCAGCCGCCGGGGGAAGGTGAGCATTCCCACCGGATGGATGCGCAGCGTTTCATTGCACACCGCCTGCAAATAAGGCAGCCGCAACAGGGCGTTCACCTCCAGTGGCGTCTCCGGGGCGGGACTGGCCTCCACCAGCTCCTGCCGCAGGCGCCCCTGCACCTCAGGCCGGGTGGCCAAAAAATACAGGGCCCAGCTCAGGGCCGTGGCGGTGGTTTCGTGGCCCGCCACCAGAAGGGTGAGCAGCTCATCGCGCAGTTCGCCATCCGTGAGGGGGTGGCCCTCTGGATCGCGGGCGTCGAGCAGCAGGCTGAGGATGTCGTCGCGCTGGCCATCAGCCTCACGGCGCCGTTCGGCGATCTCCTCATACAACAAGGCATCAATGGCCTCCTTCTGCCGAAGGAAACGGCCCCAGGGGCTAGAGGGTCCCAGGTCGCGCTGCAGCACTCGGAAATAGAGCGGCAGCGTCATCCAGGGCTGGTTAAACGTCTCCAACATCTCCACCAGCCGCTCCTCCAGCAGGTCCATGCGGGGACCTTCCCGCAGGCCAAACACCGTCCGCAGGATGGTGCGCATCGTGATCCGCTGCATGGCGGGGCGCACCTCGATGGCCGTGCCAGGTGTCCACTGGTCGGCTTCGTCTTCGCAGATGGCGCTGATCGCCTCGCCGTAGGAGCGCATGCGCTCCCCGTGAAAGGGAGGCATCAACAGCTGGCGCATGCGCCGATGGGGATCACCGCTCAGGCCAATCACCGACTGGGGGCCTAGCAAGGGCTCAAAGAGCGCGTTGAGCTCGCCCGGGGCGGTGATCGCCGGCCCCTCGTCCTGGCTTAACAACAGCCGCAGCCCCTCCGGATCGCTGCAGAACACCAGCGGTGCCAGGCCGTAGCCGATGCGCAGGGTGAAGAGATCCCCATAGGACGCCGCGCAGGTGCGCATGAAGGCGTGGGGAGAGCGGATCCACTGGATCAGCTGCCAAGGCGCCCAGCTGGTGGGGCCGGGCGGGAGGGGCACGACGCAATCGCAGCAGCATCCTGAGCCTAAGGGGTGCGGTGGCTCGGCGGAAGGTGGCGCGAGTGAAGGCCTGCTGGCAGGCTCTGGAGGCGATCTCGACCTGGTGATGCTCAGCTCGGAAGCCTTTCTGGCGGTGGTGCGGGATGCGCCGCTGGTGTCGATCGATCTGCTCGTGGAGGATCCCCTGGGGCGGCTGCTGGTGGGGTTGCGCCGCAATGAGCCGGCCCGGGGCAGCTGGTTTGTGCCTGGCGGGCGGGTGCGCAAGGGGGAGGCCCTGGCGGCTGCCCTGCGCCGCATCGCCGAGGGCGAGCTGGGTCTGACCCTGGCGCTGGAGGACTGCCGCCTCGATGGGGTCTACGAACATCACTACACCACCAATTTCGCCGAAGCCGACGGCATCGCGACCCACTACGTGGTGTTGGCCTACCGGCTGCGGCTGGATCCCCTCCCGCCGCTGCGGCCTGATGGCCAACACCAGCAGTTGCGCTGGCTGAGCCCCGTGGAGTTGGGCACGGATCCCACTGTGCATCCCTACACCCGCGCCTACGCCCGCTGAGGGGCAGCGCCTTCCTGGGCGATGGCCTGAAGGAGCCGCTGGCGGCCTTGCCGATCGCTCAGGGCGATTCGCAGCCAGCTGCCATCGAGGCCAGGGAAAGAGCGGCAGTCGCGCACCAGGATGCGATGGCACCCTTCCAGGGCCAACCGCAAGGGCTCCAGGGACTGGGGCTCCCCCGTTCCGTCGCGCCCCCGCACCAACAGAAAATTCGTCGCGGAGGGCAGGGGCTCCAAGCCCGCCGCGGCCGCCAAAGCCGCCCCCATCGCGGCCCCTTCCCGCTCCACCCACCCCTGCACGCGGGAGCACCAGCGCCGGTAGGTCGCCCCATCGGCCAGCAGGGCCTCCCCGGCGGCCACCGCCAGCCCATTGAGGGGCCAGGGATCGCGCCAATCGGCCCAGCGCTGGAGCCGATCGGGAGCGCCGGCGGCATAGGCAAGCCGCAACCCCGCCAGTCCGTAGAGCTTGGTGAGGCTGCGGATCACCACCAGATTCGGGTGCGCGGCCACCAGGGGGAGGAGCGATTCGGCTTCCCCCTTGGGAGAAAGGGGAAGGAAGGCCTCGTCCACGATCAATAGGGAAAAGCGCTCGAGGAGCGGTTCGAGGGACGCACGGCTCCAAAGCTGGCCCGTGGGGTTGTGGGGGTTGGTGAGCCAGAGCACCGCCGCTTCCCCCCTTTGGGCCGGCTGGGGGATGGGTTGGGGGAAGGCGCCCCCCCAGGCCAGCGGCAGGGGCCAGGGGTGCCAGGCCCCCCCCCAGCAGGCCAAGGCCCGGCGGTAATCCGCGAACCCTGGCAGCGGCAGCAAGCTGGGCCCCAGGGCAGCCGCGTCCCTGCCCGCCCAGGTGAAGAGTTCGGCGGCGCCATTGCCGGGCAGCACCTGCTCGCTCTCCAGGCCATGGAGGCGGGCGATGGCCTGCCGCAGCCCCGTGAACGCCCGATCGGGATAGTCGCGCAGGGGGGAATCGGCCCCCCCGGCCAGAGCCCGCAGCAGCAGCGCCCGCAGGGGGGCCGGCGGGCCGAAAGGCGCCAGGGAGGCGCTCAGATCCAGGAGTTCGTCGGGGCGGCAGCCCAGGCGGCGGGCGATCGCCGCCCGGTTCCCGCCATGGGGCGCGGGCTGCATTGGCAGGCCAGGGGAAAATCCACTAAACATCAACGGGGCCCACGCCCCTTTTTCCCCTGCCCCTTTCCCCCCGGCCGGATCCCTTGAGCGCCCCCCCTTTGGAGCCCGTGATCGCTTCCATCAGCAGGGTGCTGCTGGGGAAGGAGCATCAGGTGAGGCTGGCCTTGGCCTGTCTGCTGGCACGGGGCCATCTGTTGATCGAAGACCTGCCCGGCACGGGCAAAACCACTCTCGCCGAAGCCCTGGCCCGCAGCTTTGATTTGGAGTTTCGCCGGGTGAGCTTCACCAGTGATCTGCTGCCGGCCGATCTCACCGGGGTGAACGTGTGGGAGGCCGCGGCCAGCCGCTTCCGATTCCAGCCCGGCCCGCTCTTTGCCCAAGTGTTGTTGGCCGATGAGATCAACCGCGCCTCCCCCCGCACCCAAAGTGCCCTGCTGGAGGCCATGGCGTCGGGTCGGGTGAGCGTGGATGGGGTGAGCCATCCCCTGCCGGTGCCCTTTCTTGTGATTGCCACCCAGAACGGCCTGGAGCAGGGCGGCACCAATCCCCTGCCCGAATCCCAGCTGGATCGCTTTTTGATGCGCCTCAGCCTGGGGTTTCCCTCCCGCGTTGCCGAGCGGGCTCTCCTCGGGGGGGAAGCGCTCCATCCCGAGGCGATCTCCGGTGGCCTGGGCCCTCAGGATCTGCTCAGCCTTCAAGAGGCTGTGCAACACCAACACTGCAGTCCCCCGCTGTTGGATTACGTCTTGGACCTGCTGGGCCGCAGCCGCGAGCAGGGCCAGGGGGGGTTGCCCCTGTCCCCTCGGGCGGGGCTGGCCCTGCTGGCGGCGGCCCGGGCCTGGGCCCTGCTGGAGGGCCGCCACCATGTGACCCCCGATGATGTGCAAGCCGTGTTGCCGGCGGTGGCGGAGCATCGGATGGATGGGGGTCAGCCCCGGGGAGAGCGGGCCGAGCTGAGCACCGCGCTGCTGGCTTCGGTGGCGGGCCTGCGCTGAGGATGGCACCCCCTGGCCCATGGACCTGCTGAAGCGACTGGAGCCCCGCCTGTCCCCACGCCGGGAGGCTCGCCTTCGGCTGGGATTCCGCACGCTCTACATCTTGCCGACGGGCCTGGGTTGGCTTTGGTTGGGGGGGGTGGTGTTGCTTCTGTTGGTGGGGGTGCAAACCCAGGCCAATGGCCCGTTGCTGCTGGCCTTTTTGATGCTCGGCCTGTGGCTGTTGGCGTTGCACCTCACCCATTTCAACCTGCACGGGCTGGAGGTGTGCTGCGGCGCCCCGCACTGGGGCTTTGCCCAGGAGGCCGTGCCCTATCCCCTCACCCTGCGGAGCCCCGCCCGTTCCGAGGGGCTGCGGCTCCAATGGCTGGAAGGGGAGGGCGAGCCGGTGGAGGTGGCGGTCTTGGGCCCCGGTGAGCATCGCCTGGAGGTGCCCTGGCGGCCAGCCGCTCGGGGGCTGCAGCGGCCGGGGCGGTTGCGGTTGCTGAGCACGGCGCCGCTGGGGCTGTTTGTCTGCTGGTGCGTCTGGCAGCCCCCGGAGCGCCAGTTGATTGCCCCGGCCCGCAAGCCGGGTCCTGTGAGGGAGCTGCTGGGGGGGGTGCCGCTGGGGAACGAGAGCGGCAAGGCCGAGCAGTTGGCAGCGGGGGGCGATTCCTGGCTCGATCTGCGCCCCCGGCGCCCCCAGGACAGCCCCAGCCGCCTGGCCTGGAAGCTGCTGGCCCAGGGCCGGGGCCAGCTGGTGAAGCGCTTCGCGGCGGCGGCGCCCGTGGCGCTGGTGGTGGCGCCGGAGCCCTCCCTGCCGCGGGAACGGGCCCTGGAGCATCTCAGTGAGCGCCTCTGCCGGCTCCATCGCCAGGGCACGCCCTATGGCCTGCTCTGGCAGGGGGCGGTGGTGGGCCCCGGCGAGGGCCTGGCCCACCGCGATCGCTGCTTGATCCTGCTGGCGGAGGGTCCATGAGCCGTTGGGCGGCGGATCAGGGGGTGGGGCGGATGCAGTGGCTGGCTTTTGCCCTGTTGGGGTTGGGCCTGCTGGGGCTGCGACCGGTGGATCTGCTCAGCAGCCTGGCCATCGTGCTCACCCTCCTGGGCGGCCTCAAGCTGTGGGAGGCGCGGCGGCTGCCGGAACGGCGCTTGGTGTGCCTGCTGCAATTGCTCAGCGCCGGCCTCCAGGCGGCGCTGCAGACCGATTTGGCGTCGAGCCTGCTGCAGGGGGCCGCAGTGGTGATGGCGCTGGCGGGCTTGTTGGCCCTGGAGGTGGGGGCCGGGGCCCAGTGGGGCACCTTGCTGCGGCGCAGCGTGGGGGTGGTGGTGGCGGCGCTGCCCGTGGCCCTGGTGTTGTTTCTGCTGGTGCCGCGCCTGCCGCCCATAGGGGTGTTGCCGGGGGGATGGGGAGCGGTGGCGGTGACAGGCCTGAGTGACACCTTGGATCCTGGGAGCATCGCCGCCTTGGCTTCGAACACGGCGCCGGCGGCGCGGGTGTCCTTTGCCGGTGGGGTGCCCCCGGCGCCGGAGGCGCGCCAGTGGCGGGTGCTGGTGCATGAGGCCTTTGATGGGTCCCGGTGGACCGTGCGGCCCGAGGATCCCGCCCCTGAGTTGCAGGGCTGGCGCCAGGCCCAAGTGGGCAGCGGTCCGCTGATCCAGGTGTGGCTGAGTGAGCCAAACCCCCTGGATCGTGTGCCCTGGAGTGGCAGCGGCAGCCCGAGCACCCGCCTGTTGCGGGCCACATCCCTAGGCGAATTGGTGCTCCGCAGCGGCCGGGGCCAGCGCCAGGCCTATGGCATCACGGCCGCTCCAGCCGCGCGCCCGTGGCAGCTGGAGCGGCCGGGGCCAGAACT
>JBIIJA010000147.1:0-5759 GCA_044234195.1 Cyanobium sp.
AGCCAAGCGACATTTCACAAGGCCATCCTCAAATCCTTCTTTCAATCTCAGACCACCAAATCCGCCCAGTCCTCCGACAGCGTTTCGGCCTGTTGGAGCACCTCCTGGATCGCTTTGGCCTCTTGATCAGGAGGGTATTTATAGCGTTTGAGCAGGGCTTTGATCATGATGCGCAGCTTGGCGCGCACATTTTCCTTGTATTGCCAATCGATCGTCAGGTTATTTCTAAGTTTGTCGGCAAGTTCTTTGGCCATTGTGCAGAGCACAGCATCGCCCATCAGCTCCTTGGCGGAGGCATTGGCGGCCAGAGCGTCGTAGAACGCCACCTCGGCAGGTGAAAGGCCGAGGGCTTGGCCTTTCTGAAGCTCCAACTGAAACTCCTTGGCGATGGAGACCATGGCCTCCATCACCTTCGCGGAATCAATGGAACGGTTGGCGTATTTGGCCAGCGAGGCCTGCAGCATGTCACTGAAGCGGCGTTGTTGCACCTTGTTGGTTTTCAACCGGGAACGAAGCTCCTGTTTGAGGAGACGCTCCAGGAGGGCGATGGCAAGGTTTTTCTGGGGGATCTTGCTGATTTCCGCTAGGAACTGATCAGAGAGGATGCTGAGATCCGGCTTGTTAAGCCCAGCCAGTTGGAAGACATCCGTCACGCCTTCAGCCACCAGGGCGCCTGAGAGCAACTGTCGCAGTTCCAGATCCACATCCTTGGGGTTGCCTCCATCACCATTGCCATCCCCAAGGTCACCGTCTTCGCCAGTGCCTTTGCCTTTGATCAACAAGCCGCGCAGGGCACGCAGGAAAGCCACCTCCTCATCGAGGGGAATGGCCTCTTCCGTGGAGCAGCAGAGACCAAACGCCCGAACCAGTTTCAGCACGATGTCGCAGAAGCGTTTCTCGCCATCCTTCTGCGCATAGATGTGCTCCAGGCAAATGGGCAGAAGGGCGATGGCCCGCTGGGGCTCGCGAAAGCCTCTCCAATCGATCGGATGGAGCAGGTCACGAGCCACTAGCAGCTGCTCCTTCACCACCCCTAAAGCCTCGCTCTGCACATCCCGGGTGAGGCTGCCCCGGCCCTTGGCGGCGGTGTAGGTGGCGAGGGCCTCCTTGAGCTGGGGCGCGATGCCGATGTAATCCACCACCAGCCCGCCGCTCTTGTCTTTAAACACGCGGTTGACGCGGGCGATGGCCTGGGCGAGGTTGGCGCCTTTCATGGGTTTGTCGACATAGAGGGTGCCCAGGCAGGGGGCATCAAAGCCGGTGAGCCACATGTCGCGCACGAGCACGATCTGGAGGGGATCGGTGGGATCTTTGAAACGACGCTCCAGATCTTTTTTCTCCTTGTTGGTGGTGTGGTGGGCCTGGAGGAGGGCGTCGTCGGAAGCGGAGGCGGTGATGACCACCTTGATCACCCCCTTGCTGGGGTCGAGATCATGCCACTCGGGGCGCAGGGCGACAATGGCGTCGTAGAGGCGGGCGCAGATGGCGCGGCTCATCAACACGGCCATGGCTTTGGCGGGAGAGAGGCGGGAGCGGCGCTCAAAGTGGGCCACCAGATCGGCGGCCACTTCCTGGATGCGGGGCTCGGCTCCAACGAGAGCCTCCAGGGCGGCCCAACGGCTCTTGGCCCTCTCAGCGGCGGGGATGTCGTCCTCATCGGCGAAGAGGTCCTCCACTTGCTCATCCACCTGGGGGAGGAGTTGGGCGTTGAGGGCGAGCTTGGCCAGGCGCGATTCGTAGTAGATCGGCACCGTGGCGCCATCCTCCACGGCCTGTTGGATGTCGTAGATGGAGATGTAGGCGCCGAAGACGGCCTGGGTGTCGCGATCCTCCCGGGTGATAGGGGTGCCGGTGAAGGCCAGGAAGGTGGCGTTGGGCAGGGCATCGCGCAGGCAGCGGGCGAGGCCGTATTTGATTGTGCCGGTCTTGCTGTCGAGCCGGGCCTGGAAGCCGTATTGAGTGCGGTGGGCCTCATCGCAGATGACGATGATGTTGCGCCGCTCGCTCAAGGTGGGAAAGCATTGCTCGCTGGGATCGGGGGCAAATTTCTGAATGGTGGTGAAAAGGATGCCGCCACTGGGGCGGTTGGCCAAAAGATCTCGCAGGGCCTGGCGGCTGTCGGCCTGTTTGGGGGTTTCGCCCAGCAGATCTCCCGCGCCAGCAAACACGCCAAAGAGCTGGCCATCGAGGTCTTGCCGGTCGGTCACGATCAACAGGGTGGGGTTCTCCAGGCGGGGCTCGGTGAGGAGCATCCCCGCCAGGCAAGCCATCTCGATGCTCTTTCCCGCCCCTTGGGTGTGCCACACCACCCCACCCTTGCGATCGCCATCGGGACGGCTGGCCCGCACCACGGTGTCCACGGCGGTGCGCACGGCATGGAACTGGTGGTAGCCGGCGATCTTTTTGACGATCTGACCGTCCTCCTCAAACACGCAGAAGTGACGCAGGAAGGAAAGGAAGCGTTCCCGCTCAAACACACCGCGCACGAGGGTTTCCAAGTCCCGGTGGGCGCCGAGGGGATCGAGGTCGTTCTCGCCTGTGATGGTGCGCCAGCGCTGGAAGCGCTCGCGATCGGCGCTGAGGGAGCCCATGCGGGCAGCAATGCCATCGCTGATCACCAGCAGGGCATTGGGCGTGAACAGAGCGGGGATGTCGGTTTTGTAGGTCTGCAGTTGGTTGAAGGCGGCCCAGATGGTGGCCGTTTCCTCAGCGGGGTTTTTCAGCTCGATCACCGCCAGCGGCAAGCCATTGAGCACCACCACCACATCCGGGCGGCGGTTGTGCCTAGCGCCCTGGATCGTCAGCTGGTTCACCACCAGCCAGTCGTTGGCGGCGGGGTTGTCGTAGGCGACGATCTTGAGCCGCAGGCCCACCTGCTGGTGGCCCTCCATGGTGGTGATCGGCAAGCCCTGGGTGAGCCATCGGTGCATCTGACGGTTGGATGCCAGCAACCCAGGCATGTTGGGGTTCGCCAGCTGGAGCACCGCTGCCTCGATCGTGGCCGTTGGCACCCCTGGATTGAGGCGCTGGAGTGCTGAGCGCAGACGCCCCGTAAGGATCACCTGCCGGTAGTCGGTGCGTTCGGGTGAGGTGCCGTCGCTGTCGAGTTGGGGTGCGAAGACGTGGGTGTAGCCGAGTTCCTGGAACCAGGCAAGGCACTGCTGCTCGAGATGGTCTTCTGTGATGCGTGCCATGGGGTGAGGCTAAAGAACCTGCCAGCACCCGGCACGGGGTGAGCCATGGCGAAGCAGGCGACCCTGTTTCTGTAGGGCAGCCAGATGCTTTTCCACCGCTCGCTGGCTGAGCTGCAAACGTTCTGCCAGGCGGCGGGCCGAGAGAGTGGGCTCTGTGGCGAGATCCCGCAGGATCACCGCATCGATCGCGGCTCCTGGTGTGGCGCCGATCTCCGAACTTTTCTCCGAACCGACCTCCGAACGCAGCGCATCCTGGATGGCCTCCAGCTGATCGGCCACGAAGGGCTCCAGATCACCATGCTGATCGGCCTGGCCAAGCGACTCGTCGTAGCCCTGCTGCCGGGAGCGGATCACCTCTTCGATCGGCAACCAGGCGAGCAGCGGGTTCCAGCGGCTGAGGATCAGGGTCTGCCAGAGGCGCCCGAGGCGGCCATTGCCATCGGCGAAGGGGTGGATGAATTCGAGCTCGTAATGGGCCACGCAGCTCACGAGCAGGGGATGCCAGCTGCTGGCGGCCAGCCAGGCCAGCAGATACCCCACCAGGGCCGGTACCCGGGCAGCGGGTGGAGCCATGTGCACGAGCTGTTCGCCGCGGTAGATGCCCACGCCACCGCTGCGGAAGCGGCCAGGGGCGTCGATCAAGCCAGCCATCAACAGTCCGTGGGCATCTAGCAGATGCTGGGGATTGGCGGGATCCCAACGGGGCAGGGCCTCGTAGGCAGTGATGGCATTGCGCACCTCCTGGATGTCGCGGGCCGGACCGATCACCCGCTGGCCATCAAACAGCGCGGTCACCTGTTCCAGGCTGAGGCTGTTTTGCTCGATCGCGAGGGAGGCCTGGATCGTGTGGATGCGGTTCTCCCGGCGCAGGCGGGGTGATGGCCATGCGTCCTGACGGGCGCTCCAGCGGCCGAGGGCCTCGGCGATGGCGGCGACGCGGTTGAGCAGCGCCGGGGTGAGGGTGAGGGGTGGGCGTAGGGGCCGTCTGGGGACATCAGCCGGGAACCACGACCCGTGGCGGCAGGTTGAGCTGACGGATCCTGCGGGCGAAGCCGCGGTCATCGAAGGAGGCGATCGTTTGGCAGGTGCGGCAGCTGGCGTGATGGAGGGCATCGACGAAATCCAACCCGGAGCGCAGGCCGGCCACGGCCTGCACCAAGGCGGGCCGGTCCTCCAGGGTGAGGGTGGGATGGCCGAGCAGCAGGTCGAACACCGCGAGCACCCACTCCAGTTTCAGGGCAACGGTTTTGGGCAGAAAAAGGGGCTGGCCGGATTCGATCAGCTGCCGTGCTGCCTGGCGCTGGGTTTCGGTGGCGGGATCAAAGTGGGCCGGCATGGGCGGCCGCTGGCTATGGAGCATTCCGAAGCCGCTGGCGCTCACGGCTTGCTCCTGCCTGAGGGGGCGCACCTCGATGTGGTCGCCCACCAACTGAAAGCTCACGCGGCTGCCCCGTGCGAGACCGAGCTGTTGGCGCAGGGCCTTGGGAATGGTCACCTGGCCCTTGCTGGTGAGGGAGCTGGTGGCCTCGGAATCCATGGCCGCCGACCGGAGGCATTTCCGAGTAAGACTAGCGAGCCCTAGCTTTGTCCTCCATACCATTTCACCTGTCTTTGACGGTGCTCGCGCAGGGTGAGACCGCTGGCATCCTTCCATTCGATCAGCCCGTTGGCGGAGCGTGCCAACAGCATGACGGCCGCCTGGGAAGGGGAGTTGAACTCGTAGCTCTGGCTCAGGATCAGGCCCTGGCCATCGACCGCGAACACGCCCTGCTCGGTGAGCTGCTGACGGATGGCCACCACGGAATCAGGGCTGGATTCCACAAAGGCAAACCGCGCTCTTGCTCCCTCCAGCACCGTGAAGCCGCCGGGGGATTCGTAGCCCTGCCCAATGGCATCCGGCCCCCGCAGATGGAACAAAGTTGGCGCTGACGCAGGGCCCAGAGCTGCAGAGGAGGTTGAGGTTGGGGAAGGAGCCTGGGGCCGCTCAAAAAGGCGCAGGCCGAGCACGGGGCAGCAGAGCAGCAGTTCGCTGAGATAACCCTCGGCCTCGGCCCGGTCGACCTCGGAGAGCGAGATGGATCGGCCCTGCTGCAGGTTGTCGAGCTTGCAACGGCGAGCTTCTCGGGCCAGCTCGATCAACCGCGCTTCCAGGTGCAGGCCATGAGCCTTGTTGAGATGACTGTCCTTGTCAGTGAAGGCGAAGGCTGTGGTCCAGAAGTCGCGGGAGGCGGCGTGCTGCTCCAGCCGCCGGCCGAGGGGATCGGCCTCACCGATGTAAGCCAGTTCGCCACTGCCATCCGCCTCAGGACCCAGCAGCACATACACGCCCGGGCGCTGCGCTTCCGGTCGGGCGATGAATTCGGCGAGCTGGGAGCGTGGAACCACAAACCCGATGCCACTCCAGTTGCTTTTCTCCACGATGCGAAGGCCTTCCGGAATGCCGGAGGGAACGAACACGCGGAGGGCGAAGGGTTGGGCTGGGGTCATGGCGAGTCCTGATCCTCCAGCAGGGCCATCACCAGGCGGATGATCAGGTCTTTCTGTTGGGGTGCGCTTTCGGCGATC
>JBIIJA010000148.1:0-5753 GCA_044234195.1 Cyanobium sp.
GTGCTCTTTTTGGAGGATCACCAGGATCCGGTGCGCCTGCAGAGCTTGGTGCGGGCTGGGGTGCAGGTGATCTGCCGGCTGCAGCTGTTTCAAGCCAAGCTCTTGGCAGGAGCGATCAGCGCCGCTCTGCGGAATCGGCCCTGGCTGGATCCACTGTTTGCGGGGCTGATCCAGCCCTCTCAGGACCGGCGGCAGGGGGCCTTGGGCGCTCCCCACCATCTGCCGCGTCGGGAGCGGGAGCTGTTGCGGCAGGTGGGGCAGGGCTACAACGCTCTGGAGATCAGCCACCGCCTGGGCATCCGCACCGACACCGTGCGGCGCACCTTGAGCCGGGCGTACCGGCGGATTGGCGTGCGGGATCGGGCCCAGGCGGTGGGCTGGTGCCTGTGCCATGGGCTGATCAGCCGGCGGGAGTTGGAGCGGCGCTACCGCCATCAGGTCGAGCAGGGGCCGCCGATGGAGGAGAGCTGACTTGCGCAGGTGCTGACAGAGCATCCGTGACCTGTCGCAATGACGACAAGACAGAGGGGGTTCAGCCCTCCGCGCTGGAACCCTCTGCCAGTTCACCGCCCCTGCCATGCGCAAGGAGATGCACTGGTCCCTCACCGCTGGTGCCCTGTTGGCCCTCGCTGTGCACCAGCCCGCCCTGTTGCTGCCGGTGGTGGCTGAGGTGTCGCCGGTGGCGCAGGAGGTTCTGCTGAGCGTGGTCCGCATTCGTGTGGCGGAACGGTTTGAGTAGCCTGTTGCACATGCCATTGCCCCATGGCCAGGGCTTCCGCCACCTCCCCCTGCGACATCAAGCGAGCCTGCAAGGAGAGGGAGAGAACATCCACCCATCGCCTTGGCCAAGGGGGGCTCAACCACTCAAAGGGGCCTGCCCCGTGCTGTCTCCTCCATCCCCCGGCGCCGCCCATGGGGGAGGCCCCCAAGCGAATGAGCCTTGAGCAGCGGGCTTTTGCCGTGCGCCACCTGGGCCTGGCCCACCAGCAGGCTCGGCGGTTTGCCCTGCGCCATGGGATGGAGTTCGAGGATGTGGTCGGTGCGGCTTATCTGGGGCTGTGCAAGGCCGCCTTGGGCTTTGATCAGAGCCGTGGCTTTCGCCCATCCAGCTACGTGGTCCCCAAGGTGAAGGGGGAGCTGCTCCATCATCTGAGGGATACGGGCTTTGCCCTGCGCATCCCACATCGCTACCGGGAGCTGTGGATCAAGGCCCGGCGGCTGGTGGCGCTGGGGCTGGAGGATGAACAGATTGCCGGGGCGTTGCGGGTGCCTCTGGAGGTATGGC
The DNA here is from genome assembly GCA_044234195.1 of Cyanobium sp. Lineage (GTDB taxonomy): Bacteria > Cyanobacteriota > Cyanobacteriia > PCC-6307 > Cyanobiaceae > Cyanobium. Next base: position 1,286 of record JBIIJA010000148.1, read on the forward strand.
TGGATGTGCAGGTGGCGTGTGGGTTGCCGCCGCTGCCCTTGAGCAAAAGGCACCTCAACGAGCTGGGCCAGGAGCCAATGAAAGGCTGAGGCCTCGCGGTGTTGGCTCGGGTTCGCCATATCGTTGGCGCATGGATCTGCTTGATCGCATCACAATTGATCCCGAGGTGCGGTTTGGCAAGCCGTGCGTGCATGGCACCCGACTGACCGTGGGGGATGTGCTTGGCACCCTGGCCAGCGGCTGCAGTGAAGCTGAGCTGTTTGAGGACTTCCCCCAGCTCTGTCATGAGGATGTGTTGGCCTGCCTGGCCTTTGCGGCGGAGCGGGAGAAGCGGCTGAAGGTGGCAGTAACGATCCAAGGTTGACAGCCCACCTGAAAAGTTTCCGCTAACGCTCTGGGTAGCCTATTGCACCTGCACTGGCGCATGGCTCCCCACACCACTCCCACCGCAGAGACAACTCCAACCCAAACGGCGAATCACACCACGACACCGCGCAGCCGATGCCGTCGCCGGCCCTGCTCCCCGGTCGACCGCGACCTGCTCACGCTGAATGTGCGCTTGGCCAAGATGCGCCAGGCGTTGCTGGACACCAACCGAATCGAGCGCAAGGCCTTCCGCGAGCACGCCCGCATTGAAAACGCAGCGGCGGCCTATGCCAGGGAGCTGGCGGCACTGCTGGATGAGCGGGGGTTCACGCGGGAGGTGCACATCAGCGCCCCTGCTCCCTGTGGCGATGCCGTGTTGATCGTGCAGCTCTCTGATTTGCACTTCAACGAGCAGGTGGATCTCCCCAGCAACCGCTACGACTTCACTGTGGCATCAGCCCGTCTTGCCAAGCTGGCCGGGCGCGTGAAGCAACTGGGCCGAAGTTATGGCGCCAGCAAGGTGGTGGTGGCCTGTTTGGGGGATTTCCTCAACAGCGACCGCCGCCTGGATGAGCTCTTAAGCAATGCCACCAACCGCAGCAAGGCGACGCTCTTGGCGGTGGACATCCTGCGGGCGTTCCTGCTGGATCTCAGGAGTGAATTCGCCTTGGAGGTGTATGGCATCACCGGCAATGAGAGCCGGGTCAAGCAGGAGCTGGGCTGGAGCGATGCTCTGGCCACAGATAGTTATGACCTGATGATCTACGGGATCCTCAAGCGCGGCTTTGAGGGGGTGGAGGGCATCGACTTCTGCGGCTTCCAGGCCAATGAGCTGCTGTTTGAGGTGATGGGCCGCACCTTCCTTTGCCTGCACGGCCATCAGGTGGGGGCGAATGTGCAAAAGAGCGTGCAGGAGATCACGGGCCGCCACGGGGCACGGGGGATCACGGTGGATTACACCCTCTTTGGCCACCTGCACGCCACTTCCATCGGCGATTACCACGCCCGCAATGCGTCGCTGGTGGGAAGCAACGCCTATTCAGAAGCTGGCCTGAACTACTGCAGCAAGGCCGCCCAGAACGTGCACATCGTGACGCCATCGTCCATCGATGGCATGAAGGTGGACCTGCAGGACACCACCGGCATCACGCCCTACCCGTTTGCCAGTGAGTGGGAGGCCTATGCCCCCAAGAGCGAAAGCAAGCTCCACCAGGGAGCCGTCGTCTACCAGGTGATCGTCTGATGACTTTTTCGACATTGCACCAACAGAAGCAGGCCCCTGGCTTTGGCGGGGATCTGCAGCGCCAGGTCCAGGCCGCCAACGGCTTGCAACGGTCTGGTCTCCATAGCCTGGGCCGCCCCTTCCCTGGGGCCTGCCACCAGCGCTCGTTGCTCGCGGTGATGGAAGAGCTGACCGATGCGGTTCGGCTGCTCACCACAGCTCTGATGGGTGAGGCCCCAGAGGGTCTGCCCGATCCCTTGGAGGACGAGGGGCTCGCCTCCACTGACGGAGCCCCCTGCAGCTCCCCTTTGCCGCTCCAGCAGGAGCCATTGGCTCAAACCCCTTCCCCATCCCTGGCGGGTGAGCTGACCCCTGAGCAGGAAGCGCAACTTGTGGCGGAGGCCACCGAGCTGTGGGACACGCCCTGGGAAGCCCTTTCGGTGGTGGAACTCCGAGCCCTGCTGCGGGATCTCCCCATCGATCGCACTGCTCTGCCGGCACCGATTGAGTTCCTCCGCCGCCACGAGCTGCTCGATGCCCTGCTCACCCTCCCAGCGGTGACCTGGTGAGGGGCGCAGGGCGCCCTTTCACAGGGGGTTTGGCGTTCTTTTTGTCCTTTCTTTCTTGATCCATGAACCGCTCCACCACCACCACCACCTCCACCACCCATCGTCCCTCCCGCCGCCAAAAGGCCAAGGCTGCCGATCCTGCTCAGGTGCGTGGGATCCCTGAGCCCATGTCCACCCAGATCAGCAAGGCCAACCGTCCGGCGCCATCTCCAGGAGGGATCCCAGAACCCATGTCCAGCCGCATCAGCAAGGCCCATCGCCCCACCCCACCGGTTGGCGGGATTCCTGAGCCAATGTCCAGCCATGGGAGCAAAGCCCCTCGCCCAGCTGATCCGGCTGGTTCCACGCGTCCCGGGTCTTCTGGCGCTGATCTGGAGGAGGGCAATGGCAGGGAAGCAGCTGAGCTGATGCAAGAGCTGGGGATGGAGCCCGCCCCCTGCACCCCAGAAGCCCATGCATTGCTCAAAGAGGCCGGCATCAGCCCCAAGCCAGCCCCTGGGGATCCCCTGGGCCCGGACGATGAGCGCTTCTCGCCGATCGCCATCGGCCACCTCACCCATCGCCTCCTCGATGTGAAGCGCTTCCTGGAGCAGCTCACCGCCGAGCAAAAGCAGCTCCACGAGACCCTGCGGCTGGCTCACTTGCGGGGGGATCTCCTGCACCTGCTTGCGCCTTCCAGCGAGGGCTGGTGTTATCAGCTCGGCGATGGGGTGCTCCTTACCCGGCGGCAGGGGCGCAAGCAGTGGAGCTATTCACCCCTCTGGGCCGAGTTGGAGGCCCAGCTCAAGGCGCGGCAAATCTATGAGCAGGCCACAGGGGAGGCCTCCTGGCGCCATGGCGCTGCCTTCTGGGATCTAAGGGGGCTGAAGGGGTGAGGCGCTGAGAGTTCGGTGCTTTGGGCCCTGGCGGGAGCTGGGGCTTTTTTATGGGGAGGCCTATCCCAGTAGGGAGGACCCTGCCGAGGGGATCGGAATCCGCCAAGCTGGGAACTGCATTGCTCCGCCCAAGCGTGTCCGGCTTCACGATCACCACCCAGGACGACTTGCCCGGTCCCGATGGTGATGTGCCCTACACGCTCTTTCTCAACGAAACCACCTACGGCAACACCCGCTTCCTGCGCACCAACGTGCTCTCTGCCAGGCCCGATCTCAAGAAATACTCCTCCATTCGCTTCCAACAAGACCTCAAGCGCCATCCCGACGCCCTGGGGCCGGGCCAGGATCTGGTGCTTGTGTTCATGGAGGCTCTCGACCTGGAGCCGCCCCTCACGATTGCCTGCAGTGATCAGCACCTCCTGGCGGATGGGTTGCCCGTAGAACAGGGGGCTGTGATTGAGTTGTCCCTGCTGCCACCAAAGGCAAGGGGTGGGGGGAAGGGGTTTGGGTGAGGCCTCCCAAGAGATGACGGTGCTCTTGTCGTTTATGCGGCCTGCACCGCCCTGGCTCGTTCACTGATCTCATGCAGAAGATCACAGAGGTTGTCAATCTCTTGTTCGGAGAAGAGATCCTCCGGGCCGGTGGGGGCCAGGTCGCTGAAGGGTGGGTCGTAAAGGCGGGCGGGATCCATCACGCCTCGGCTGGTGAGCTCATTGATGATTTCGTTGATGAACCGAATCTGGGTGGCACTGTGGGTTCCTTCGGTGAGGAAGTGGGCAAAGAGTGCCTTGGCAGTGCTGCGCTCCAGGCCCACCAGGGAGCGGATGAACAGACCAAGTCCATTGGCTTCCTCCGCGGCACGGGCGATCACTTTTTCGTCGCCGATGCCATGGCTGATGAGGAACGTTTCCAGCTCTTTCAGGTCGGTGGGGGTGAGTGGTTGGTTACGGCGGAGCCGTTGCATGGTGAGGTGGTCCTCATGCTGCCGCAGGAAAGCCATCGCCCGCAGTCGGAACTGGCGGAACGCATCGGGTGTGAGCAGGGCCGTGGGATCGAGCTCCTGGAGCTCGCCCAGTTCATCGCTGAAATTGGTGTAGAGGGGGGCTTGCGCCTTGGGGTCGATCATCCCCACCAGGCCCCTGAGGCGAAGGCGCACCTCTTCCAGCTGGGCCAGGGTGAGGTCTTGCCACCACTCTTCTCCCGATAGCTCCTGGATGAGCTCTAGTTCCTTGGCCACGATGGGATTGTTGTGCTGCTCCTCCAGGGCGGAAGCCAGGCGAAGGAGCTTGGACTGGAGGGAGGCGAAGCGGGATTCGCTGCGCAGCAAGGCAAGCTGCATTTGATAGAGAAGGAGATCGAAACGGCGGGCATTGGCGTCGATGTCGCCGTCTTGTTGGGCCTGGGCGGAGGGGAGTGGGGCCAGGGTGGAGGCCAGA
>JBIIJA010000149.1:0-5707 GCA_044234195.1 Cyanobium sp.
CCAGAGCTGGGAGCGCACCCAGGGCATCAGGCCGCTCACGTGGTGCCAAGGGAGGGGATTCACCAGCCACGCCGTGCTCGGTTCGATGCCCAAGCCCTGCAGCCAGGCCCCTGTGGCGGCAGCAGAGGCCTCCAGATGGGTGAGGGGCTGCAGGCACCAGCGCCGCCGGCCGCTGCTGCCCCCGCTCCCCACCACCACCGCCGGCCCATGGGCCCACCCCAGATCCCCTACCCCCAGGGCCTCCCGCAGGGCGGCCCTGTCGTGGGTGGAGGCCAGCCCCAGCAGCCCGCGGCGGCGACGGAGCTGCTCCAGGGCCGCCACGAGCTCTCCTGGGCCCGCCTCGGCAGTCAGCAGCGACAGGGGCGCGGAGAACTCCTGCATGCCGTCAGGGCGTGCCAGCCGCCCGCCAGACCGTCTCGGGGGCCTCCGCTCCCAGCTCGCCTGGCGCCTGCCAGCCGGGGGCCAGGCCCGGAGCCGTGGGGGTGGGGCCTTGCCCCTGGAGGGCCGCCAGGTGGGCCAACCAGCGCTGGCCAATGCCGGTTTCAAAGCTTGTGCTCACCATGCACCACGGCCGGCCCCCTTGGAGCTGGCGCAGCAAGGGGCGGGGATCTCCCTCCTGGGAGGGCCGGCGCACCTGCCAACCCGGCCAGCGCTGGCGCAGTTCGGGGTGGCGCAGCAGGGATTCATCCAGGGCCACGGGCACCCGGCAGGCCAGCTCCTCCAGGCCCTGCTGGTCGGCCGGATCCAGGGGCTGCTCCAACCATTCCAACCGCCCATCCCCCCCCAGACGCTCCGCCCAACTCCAGGCGGTGGGGCGATCCCAGCCCCCATTGGCATCCAGGCGCAACCGAGCGCCCGCCGGCAGCAAGCCGGCCAAATCCTCAAACCAGGCCTGTTCCTGCTGGGCGGGATGCACCCCCACCTTCCACTTGAAGGTGGGAGGGGGAGATGGCGTCCCGGTGCCAGGGGCCGAGGGCTCCAGGAGTGCCCGGGCGGCAGGCAGGGCCCCTTCTCCCGCGGGCAGTAGCCAGGCTGAGGGTGGGGCCTGGCGCCAACCACCAGCGGCGGGTCCCACCCAGCCATCCGCCTCCGCCAGGGCAGCCCCCAGAGCGAAGGCCAGCGGGGGGGGCAGGGCGGGGAGCTGCCGCTCCAGCTCGCCCCGCATCGGGCAGGGGCCCAGCTGCCGAAGAGCCAGGGCACAGGCCTCCAGGGCCGCCGCCGCCGCCGCGCCAAAAGCCAATGGAGCCACTTCCCCCCAGCCAGAGGCGCCCGTGTCGGTCTCCAGTCGCAGCACCCATCCCCGCCGCTGGGTCAACATGCCAGCCGCCGTGTGGAGGGGGGCGGGCAGGGGGAAGGAAAAGGGCCGCCAGCGCAGGCTGAGGCGGTTCCCCAGACCCCCGCCAGGCCCCTCCCCCCGCTCCTGGCCTGAGCCCAGAACACCCGGGCCGTCCTGCTGGGCTGGGGCCCTCACCGCGCCACCAGCGCCTGCCACCAGGGGCCGATGGCCAGGCCCGCCGCCAGACCCAGGCCGCTGAGGGCTTGGAACCGCAGAGCCAGAAATTTGCTGCCGGCAATCTGGGCCGGCTGGTCGTGGGCCAGGGCAAGCAGGCGGATCAGAGCCCGAGCCGGGGGAATCCCCAACCCTCCAAGCAGGGCCGTGATCGGCCAGAGGCCCAGCAGCACCGGCGCCCACTGCAGGGCCAGGCTCCCGGCCACAAACCAGGGCACCAGGCTGGCCGCGCGCTGGGTGCCGAGCCGCACCACCGGGGAACGCTTGCCATGGGCCGCGTCTTCCTCCACCTGGTGGAAATGGGAGCAAAAGAGCACCAGGGTGGTGGCCAGGGCGGGCCCCGCCCCGAGCATCAGGGCGGCGGTCCAGGGGATGGGGGGGGCCAGAGCGGAAGCCGCTCTTGGGGCGATGGCCACCAAGGCGGCAGCGGTGGCCAGCGGGCCGAAGGCCAGCCAGCAGAGGGGCTCCCCCAGCCCCCGGTAGCCCAACCGGAACGGCGGCCCCTGATAGACGTAGCCCACTCCACAACAGGCCAACACCAACAGAAACACGGCAGGGGAACTGCGCAGGGCCACCTGGGCCATCAGGGCCAACCCCAGCCCCAAGCATCCGTGGGCTGCCAAGACAATGCGGTCGCGGCGGCCGGTGAGATTCACCAGGGAATGGGGCTTGCCCTCGGCATCCACGCCGGTGTCGGCGTCAAACACATCGTTAGCCAGGTTTTCCCAAGCCAACAGCAAAATGGCAGCCGCCAGAAACAGGGCCACCTGGTCGGCCCGCACCGGCAGCCCTTGGCTCAGGCGCCAGCCTGCCGCCAGCAGAACGGGCATCACCGCCACCGCGTACATGGGCCATTTGATGGCCGCCCGCCAAAGGCGTCTGCGGTCCGCCCCAACGGCGCCAACGGCGCCTGGGGAGGATGGGGGAGGGGGCGCGGCGTAACGGCTTGCGACGACCTGGCGCTCCAGCGGGCCTGGCACAGGCGGGAGACAGCGAAACACCCATACATTTGAGCAGCCCTTCGCCCAGACCCGAGGCTCCCTGGTGCTGGCCCCCCCGACCTTCCCTGGGTTGCTTGCCACTGCAGCCGCCCTCGCCCGCCGGGCTGAGACCGGGGCTGGCACCACTGTGGATGAGGAGCCGGTGCTCAGCCTGGCGGTGCCCCTCCAGCCCGGCGAAGCCACAAGCCTCGACCCCATGGCCCTGCTCCCCGCCCTGGGAGGAGGCGATCCCTTTCGCTTCCTTTGGGATGGAGCCCCGGGGCTCTGCCTGGCCGCCAGCGGCCGCTGCAACAGCCTCCAGCTCAGTGGGCCCCGGCGTTTCGAGCTGGCCCAGCGATTCTGCAGCCTGAGCTTGCAGAGGCTGGCCACCGCCGATGAGCCCCTGCCCCCCCTGGCCCGTCCCCGGGTGCTGTTGGCCTTCGCCTTCTTTGACACCCCCCTGGAGCAGGGCGGCAGCGCTGCAGGGGTGGAGGCCGTGCTGCCCCGCTGGCAGCTGAGCCGCCAGGGGCGCCATTGCTGGCTGCGGCTGCAGCGGGCTCTTGGGGGGGGCATCACGCCCCGCAGCGTGGCGGAGGAACTCTGGGAGATGGCCAGGCATGTGGAGGCTCTCGCGGCCCTGGAGGCTGGTGTGCCCCACACCCCCGAAGCCGCAGCAGCAGCCACCCCCTCCGTGGTGCTCTGCTCCAGCTGGCGGGACCCCTATCGGGCGGCTCTGCAACGGGGGCTCTCCCTGGTGGAGGAGGGAGCCCTTCGCAAGCTGGTGCTCGCAGCCCGGCAGCGGGTGGAGCTCAAAGGGCCCCTCGACCCACGGCAGCTGCTAAGCCACCTGCGCCGCAGCCAGCCCGGCAGCTGCCGTTTTCTATGGCAAGCCTCCGCTGATGAGGCCCTGCTGGGGGCGTCCCCTGAACGGCTCCTGAGCGTGCGCCAGGGCCTGCTGCGCAGTGATGCGCTCGCCGGCACACGGGCCTGTGGGGCCGAGGCCACCGACCTGCTGCGATCAGACAAGGATCGTCGCGAGCACGAACTGGTGGTGGAGACCATCAGCCACGGGCTCCGCCAGGCTGGTTTGGCCCCCCGTTGTCCCCGCCATCCCCGCCTAGCCCGCCATGGCGAGCTGGTGCATCTGCACACGCCCATCACCGCGGTTCTCCAGGGCCAGCCGCCCCTGGCCCTGGCCGAGGCCCTCCATCCCACACCAGCCGTCGCCGGGCTGCCCCGAAGGGAAGCCATGGGCTGGCTGCGCACCCTGGAACCCTTTGAGCGGGGCCACTACGCCGCCCCCATCGGCTGGATCGACAGCCAGGGGGAGAGCGAACTGCGGGTGGCCATTCGCAGCGGTCTGATGCGCCAGGGGAGCCTGGAGCTCACCGCCGGCGCTGGCCTGGTGCGAGGCTCGCTGGCTGAGCGAGAGGAGCAGGAAGTGGGCCTCAAGCTCAAGGTGTTGCTGGATCAGCTGCTGCCTGTGGCCGGCGTGCCGACCAGCCGGGCGATGGTTTGATCCGCCAGGGGAATCCCCCCCAGCCGCTCCACCTCCCGCACCCCCGTTGGGCTGGTGACGTTGATCTCGCTCAGCCGACCATCGATGACGTCGATGCCCACAAAAAACAGCCCCTCGGCCCGCAGCGCCGGGGCCAGGGCCTGGCAGATCTCCCGCTCCACGTCCGTGAGCTCCGTGGCCTCGGGTGCCCCGCCCACCGCGAGGTTGCTGCGAAACTCACCGCCCGTCGGCACCCGATTCACGGCGCCAAGGGGTTCCCCGTCCACCAGGAGGATGCGCTTGTCACCGGCGCTCACCCCTGGCAAGAAGGCCTGGGCCATCACCGGCAGGGCTTCCATCTGGGTCACCAGCTCCAGCAAGGCACGCAGACCGGGGGTTTGGGCCGAGGCAAACACCACGCCCTGGCCGGCCTTGCCGGCCAGGGGCTTGAGCACCACCTCCCTGTGCTCCTGGGCAAAGCCGGAGAGGGTCTCCACCCGGCTGCTCACCACGGTGGGGGCCATCAGGTGCCCGAAGCGAAGGGAACTGAGTTTTTCATTCCAGGCCCGCAGCGAGGCCGGACGATTGATCACGCGGACACCCCTCCTCTCCCCCAGCTCCAGCAGGTGGGTGGCGTAGAGGTAGGCCTCATCCACAGGCGGATCCTTCCGCATCCACACCACGGGGAAACGATCCAGGGGCAGCCTTTGGGGGGTGCCACGGCGAACCCACGGATCAGGCACCACCCAGCGGCCTTCTTGAAGCTCCATGGGGGCCAACTCCAGGGGGCAGGCCCGCACCCAGGCCCCATAGCCCCCTTCGGGATGGGGCTCGGCGGACAGATCAGCCAGCTCGCAGCACCAAGGGTGCCCTCCTGATCGCTGCAGGGCCTGCATGAGGGCCACGCTGGTGTCCTTGGCCGGATTGAGCCGCGCCAGCGGATCCATCACAAACAGCTGGCTGGCGGCGAAAACAAGCGGGGAGGGGAGATCGTGGCTCACCCTTCACGCCCCAGGAGAGCATTGAGCTCACCACGGCGCTCCAGGGCATGGAGCTCATCGCAGCCTCCGATCCCCAGGTTGTTGATGAAGATCTGGGGCAGGCTGCTGCGGCCCTGGGCCCGACGGGTCATCTGGCGGCGGGCTTCGTCATCTCCGTCAATGCTGTATTCGGTGTAGACCACACCCTTGCGGTCCAGGAGGCCCTTGGCCCGCACACAGAAGGGACAGAAGCGCCAGGTGTAAATCTCAACTCTTGCGCCCGGATTGGCGGCGGCTGAGGCTTCCTGAGCCATGGCCCATTGATCTAAGGAGGACTGATCTTAGGCATCGCCTCTGACGGGGGGGATCGTTGCGCTGATACGGTCTGGGCAGTGATGCGGCCTGCACCGTGATCGACCTCACCGATTTCAAACGGGACCTCTCCGAACTCAGCGACCGCCTGGGCCATGCCCAGGACTGCCTTTGACGTCCCTGCCCTGCGAGCACGCCAACAGGATCTAGAGCAACTAGCCGCCCAACCGGGCTTCTGGGACGACCAGGCCCAGGCCCAACGCCAGATGCGTCAACTGGATGAGGTGAAGGCCCAGCTGGAGCAGCTGGCCCGCTGGACGTCCTTGGAGGACGACGCCAGGGCCACATTGGAACTGTATGAATTGGAGGCAGATGAGGAACTGCTGGAGGAGGGCTACAGGGGACTGGGGAACCTGCGGAGCGAGCT
>JBIIJA010000150.1:0-5689 GCA_044234195.1 Cyanobium sp.
GTTTGCGCATCTCCGCCGCCAGGAATGGGAGCGGCGGATCGCGGCGTTGCGCGAGCGCCTGCGCCACACCCTGGGCTCTACCGACTGCAGCGTTTGGCTGTTTGGCTCCCTGGCCCGGGGCGACTGGGATGGCTTCTCCGATACCGATCTGCTGGTGGTGGCGGCCAGTTCGGAGGACGCCGAACGGACCGCCGACCGGCTGGAAGCGGCCTTGGTCGGTGATGACGTGCTGGCGATCGATCAGGAGCGCTGGCAGGCCATGGCGCAGTCCACCTCGCCCCACTGGCGCTCGATCCGCGCCCAGGCGATCCGCCTCCATCCATCGCCATGAGCCAGGCACGACCCGGAGCCTGGTGGCGACAGGCCCGCAACGATCTCGATCTGGCGGAGATGGCCAGTCGGAACGGCTTCCATGCCCAGGCCTGCTTCTTTGCCACCCAGGCGGCCGAGAAGGCTCTCAAGGGCGCGATTGTGGAGCTGGGCTTGGAGCCGCCCCACACCCATGGACTTCCCAGGCTGGTGGCGGTGTTGGCGGAGCAGGGCATCGACGTTTCGTCCCTGGCGGAGCTGCCGCTGCGGGCCTTGACCCGCATGACCGTGACCAGCCGCTATCCCCTGGAAGACACGGCGCCGATGGACCTCTTTGATGGGACAGACAGCGCCCAGGCGATCGCCACCGCTACCGCGGTGCTCGCCCTGGTGGGGCGACTTGACCAGGCGGATGGCTGAGCCAGGGCCCGCCATGTCTGCGTCGTTATCTCCAGGGCGCCCCCCCAGCGATCCTCACCCCGCCACCCAGGAGGCAAAGCGCAGGCCGATCGGCGCCTCGCCAGCCGGGGCAGCCACGGCGCCCAGGGCCGCACGGGCCTCAACCCCGGCGCACAGCTGGGCCAAAAACCGTTCGCTGCGTTGGCGCACGGCGGCGGCCACAAAGGCATACACCGTCTCCGGCTCGGCCTGGGCCCAGGCCTCGGGGGCATAGCGCTCGATCGAATCGGCGATCACCGCCCCGGCGTTCACCAGGGGATCGGGCAGCACCAACACCCCTCGCTCCGCCAGGGCTCTGGCCCCATCCGGCTGGCGGAAGGGGGCGTTGGCGGCGCTCACCAGGGCGCTGGCTTGCAGGTGGCGCACCTGGGCGGCGCCGATCAGGCCGGAGCTGGAGCAAGGCAGCAGCACATCCACCGGCTGGCGCCACCAGGGGCTGCGGGGATCGAGGGGCCGGGCGCCGGGAATGGCGGCGCGGGCCGGATCGAGATCCACCGTCCACACGCTCCAGCCGCGGGCGATCAGTTCCCGCGCCACCACCCCGCCCACGGCCCCGCAGCCATGCACCAGGGCACGCCCAGGCTGGCGTTGCACGGCTTCCAGGGCGCCCAGGGTGCCATGGGCGGTGCAGCTGCTGGCATCGATCTGGCTGCCGATCGCCGCCAGCACATGGGGCGTGAGGCGCGAGAGCTGGGCCATGTCGTGGGGGCTGGTGTTGAGGTCGCAGCCGGTCACCATGGCGCCACCCAGCGCCTCCAGCAGCAGGCCCGTGGCCCGCAGCAGGGCGTCCTTGGCCGCCTGAGGATCGGGGGCCCGGGCCACCACCTTGCCGCCCGCGAAGCCCGTGCCGTAGATGCTGTGTTTATCGGCCATCAGGCCCGCCAGCCGGCGACCATCCGCCAGGCAGGCGCCATCGGAGGGATAGGGAAGCAGGCGCAGGCCGCCGTTGGCGGGCCGCAGGGCGCCATCCCAGGCGGGCTCGCTGGCGGTGACGACAAACACCGAGAGTTCGGGGGTGACGTAGCGGGCCCGCACGGCGGTGGATGGGGCAGGACGCCGCTGGGCGCGGGCGGGCGAGGGGGCCGTGGGGTGGGGCCGGGGGGCTGGGGAAGGTGCCGACGCGGGGGTAGGGGGCATGGAGCCCGGAGCAAGTGAGCCGAAGATATGGAGTGCCGGCTGGGCTGGCGTGTTGTCCGCTACGGCGCGGCGCCATTGCCAGCAACTGCCCACCATGGCGGGGAGGGCGCTACAGATGGAGGCTCCTTCTGGTTCTCATGGCTGCCGCGCAACGCTTCTGGTCGCGCCCCATCCGGAGCAGGCTGCTGCGCCTCCTGGTGACGGGATGGCTGGCGCTGGGCGTTCTGACTCTGGCGGGGCTCGCGCTGGGGTGGCCGGCGGATGCCCAGCCACCTCTGCGGCCCTTGGCCCAGATGCTGCCCGCCGCGCCCGGGGGGCCCCTGCCCTGTTTGGGGGAGACCCGCTCCTTGATCCTCTCCAGTGGCATGCCCTACACGCCCGTGCGGGTGCAGGGGCGCACGGGGTTGTTCGTGGTGGATCTGGGGGCCGATGGCAGCGCCATCTCTCCACTCACCTTCCTGCCGGGGCGGGGCGCCGGGCCCCAGCCGATGGCGGGCAGCACCGATCGCTTTGAGGGGCTCGACTTTTTCGGTCCCTGGGGTCCCGTGCGGCTGGCGGTGCAGGATCACAGCAGGATCCAGGGGCCAATCCCCCAGGCCGGGCTGATCGGCACCGACCTGCTCGCCGGCCATGTGATCACCCTCGACTACGCCCACGGCCTGCTGCACCGTGCTGAGCGGGGGGCATTTTGCAGCGACGCGACCCTGCGGCAGGCGGGCTTTGCCCCCCTCTCCAGCCGCGACTACTACGGCACCACAGGCGTGCCCCTGCGCTGCCCCGCCGCCCCCCGCCGCCCGAGTTGCCCCAACATCCCCACGATCCCGGTGCGGATCGGCCGCTCCCTGGCGGTGGCCCAGGTCGACACGGGCTACGACGATGGGCGCCACCCCCCTTCCATCAACATCAACCGCGCCTGGCTCGCCGAGCTGCGGGCGGCCGGGGTGCAGCCCAAGCGCTGGCCCGAGGCGGATCTTTCCTTGAGCACCTGCGTGGGAGGGAGCGAACCCGTGCGGGCCTATCGGCTGCCTGAGGGGCTGGCCCTGGAGCTGGTGGGCAGCGACGGCCGGGCGGTGCGTCGCCTGGAGGGCGCCACCCTCCTGTTGAAAGACACCCCAGAGGCGGCTCGCAGCTGCGGGGGGATTGGCACCTGGCCACAACCAGCGGCCCAGCTGGGAGCCAGTGTGGTGAATGACGGCACCCTGGTGGTGGACCCCTTCGCCCAGCGGGTGTGGTTTCGGCCTGGCCGTTAGGCCGGCTTGCGGCAATCGAATCCGAGGCACCCTCGCCAGCGCACTTCTTGTTCCACGTTGCTGAACATCGGATCGCTGGCATCCCCAAAGGCCGCACGGCGAATGTCCACAAAACCGGCGTCTTGGAGGGCCTGAAGCATGGATTTGAAATCCCACATCCAGAGGTGGGGGGAATTGCCGAGCCAGGCGCTCAACATGCCCATCAGGCCCCGTTCTCGGGTTTCAAGGCCGAGGCTGGTTTCCCGCATGAAGTTGGTCGCGGCCTCGGCGGAGGGGTTGTGGAGGTAGTTCTGGATGGAAACTGCCAGATCCGGGATGACCAGCCGAAAAATGCCACCCGGTTGAAGGATCTCCTTGGTGTTGAGCAGGGCCTGCTGACAATCGCGGAGGCAGAGATGTTCGAGCACATGGGAGCAATAAACGCCCTTGCAGGAGCTGCTGGCCACAGGCAGGCCAATGACAATGTCTCCGTATTCCGCTTCCTTCGGAAATAGGACTTTGTTTCGGGTCACAACTCTCCCCAAGAGGGGGGTTCTTTCGATGCGTAGACGGGGTGAACCATCAAAATTGCGCCATCCTTTGGCGACAGACAAACCGCATCCGTATTGCACATATTGTGAAGAGCGTTCTTGACTCTGCCTCAAGTTTTGCCTGCTAGTGGCCGGATGTTAAGGCAGGATTCGCGGGCCAAGCCACCCGTGTGCTCACTGTGGGCCCCATCCCTGAGGATCCTTGAATGGATTCCCTAGGCGTTTTCCCATGAACGGCCGTGCAGATCCCAGTCCGCGCGGGCCTTCGCAACCGCGGTTTCGCCCACGGGAGGAACGGCTCCACATCGGCAAAGCCCTCCGGGCCCAGGTGCCCCGTGAGGCCCATGCTCAGTGGACAGCCCACAGCCAGCGCCGGGATCCGATTGCGGTGCTGGAGGCCTCGAATCAGGACCGGCTGCCTGAGCTGGTTCCCATCCGCTATGGGCGCATGCTGCGCAGCCCCTTTGCCTTCCTGCGCGGTTCTGCGCCGCTGATGGCGTTCGACCTGGCCACCCTGCCCACGATCGGGGTGCAGGTGCAGGCCTGCGGCGATTGCCACCTGTTGAACTTCGGCCTGTTTGCCACCCCAGAGCGCAATCTGGTGTTTGATCTCAATGATTTTGATGAAACCCATCCCGCCCCCTGGGAATGGGATCTCAAGCGGTTGGTCACCAGCATGGTGATCGCCGGGCGGGAGATTGGGTTGGGCGATGGGGAGTCGGAAGAGGCGGCGGTGGCCTGCGTGCGCTCCTACCGCGAACACCTGCGGGAGTATTCGCGCATGAGTCCCCTGGAGGTGTGGTACAGCCGCTTGGACATGGAGAGCCTCATCGAGATGGCTCCCGATGAGAAGGCGAAAGAGCGCCGACAGGCGTTGGCTGAAAAAGCGAGGGAGCGGATCAGCGAGCACCTCTTTCCCAAAATTGTCAGCAGCGTCGGCGGGCGCCCCCGCATCGTCGACCAGCCGCCGATTCTCTACCACCCGGAGGTGGATGATTTCCAGGCGATTGTGCAAGAGGGGCTGGAAGACTATCGAGCCTCTCTCTCGGATGAACGCCGCATCCTCTTTGATCGCTACCGGTTTGAAGATGCGGCCTTGAAGGTGGTGGGGATTGGCAGCGTGGGCACCCGCTGCATGATTGGGCTGTTTTTCTCGGAAGACAACCATCCCCTGCTGCTGCAATTCAAGGAAGCCCGACGTTCTGTTCTGGAGCCCTACACCCAGAAGAGTCCCTACGACAACCAGGGGCAGCGGGTGGTGATGGGCCAACGGCTCACCCAATCCTCCAGCGACATCTTTCTCGGGTGGGTGCGGGGGCGCGGTGGTCGGGATTTTTATGTGCGCCAGTTGCGCGACATGAAGATGGCCTTTCCGGTGGAGGGCTTTTCCGGGGCGCAAATGAAGCGCTATGGGGAGGTTTGCGGCTGGACTGTGGCCCGCACCCACGCCAAATCAGGCCACGGAGCAACGATCAGCGGCTATCTCGGCAAAGGCGGCCCGTTTGATGAAGCCATGGGCCATTTCGCCCTGGCCTATGCCGATCAAACGGAGCAGGATCACGCGGCGTTGGTGGAGGCGGTGCGGAGCGGGCGCGTTTCGGCCCTGGTGGAAGAGGAGCTGTAGCTCCATGCCGTTGTCGGCCTTCCATCGCTCAGGCGGCCGTAGCGCACCGTGAGTGGCTGCCCCCCGCCGCAGCTGTAGGAGATCGGGGCACCCAGCTCCACGGAGAGGGGCGCCGCGGCTGGATGGACTGCGGGACTGGGCTGCCTGCTGGTGGGCTGCGCCAGCGTGTTTGAGGTGGAGCCCGCCAGAGCCAGGGCGGCCATCGCTCCCCCGGCGAGGTGGGTGGGTCTCAGCCTGGGTGGAAGCATGGATCGCGGGCAAGGGTGGTCGTCTGAAAGGGGGCCAGGTGGTCTGCGGAAGGCGCCATCCATGGCCGCTTGAAGAGGCTAGGTGTGTAGTCCCACCACGTTGTTCAGCTGACAAGGGGGTGTGAGGTTGCC
>JBIIJA010000151.1:0-5687 GCA_044234195.1 Cyanobium sp.
CGAGGCCGGTCAGACCGTGTTCCATCTGCATGTTCACGTGATCGGTGGGCGCCCCATGGCCTGGCCACCCGGCTGATGCCATGGGCGGTCACAATGCCTGGAGCTTCTCGCTGCCCCCCACCTGTTCATGAATCCCCTGAAGGCCCTTCGAGAGCAGCTGGGCCAGCTGCAGCGCCTGGCCCAGCCCTATTTCTTGCCTCTGGAGGCCACCAATGGCTCGGGCTGGTGGTTTGTGCTGCTCCTGGTCGCCCTGGTGGCGGTGGTGGTAGGTCTCACCCTGTTGCTTCTCACCGGAGTTCTGGCCCTCACCGGCGCGGTGGTGCCAGATCTGCAGGGCCGTTTTTTGCCGGGGGTGCCCCAACAGGTGGAGGCCATCTGGAAGAGTCCGGTCGGGGCCGTGATCATGGCCCTCTTCGCTGCTGGGTTGGTTGCTTTCTGGTCGTTTCGGGCCAGGTTGCGTCAGGGGCGCTGGGTACCCTGGGTGCTGCTGGGCACGATCATCTTGTTGATCCTGGTGATCAACGGCATCAACGTGGGCATCAGTTTTATTGCCCGCAATATTGACAATGCCCTTGTGGCTTACAAGCAGGATGAATTCTGGAAAATTGTCGCAATCTATGCCTTCTGCTTGGTCTTGGCGCTGCCGATTCGTGCGATTCAGAGCTATTTGGTTCCCAAGCTCGGCTTGCTCTGGCGGCAGTGGCTAACGGGGCGTTTGATCAATAATTATCTCTCGGATAGGGCCTATTATATTTTAAATCCTAATGATGAAACCATTGAAGAAATTGACAACCCAGACCAGCGAATTTCCCAAGATACTGACAGCTTTACGGCTCAGAGCCTTGGCTTCACGGTGGGGGTTTTTGAGGCCCTGCTGACGTTTTTTAGTTTCATTATTGTTCTTTGGACCATCAGTAGCCGGTTGGCCCTCGTGTTGCTGGCCTATTCCGTTTTGGGGACGGGGTTGATCGTGATTGCGGGCCGCAGGCTTGTCTTTCTGCGTAATCAGCAGCTCAAGCTCGAGGCCAATTTCCGTTATGGGCTTGTGCACATTCGGGACAATGCGGAAGCCATCGCCTTCTATCAAGGGGAACAGGTGGAATTGGATGAGGCCGAGCGCAGGTTGGGAGGGGCGATCCGCAATTACGACCGTCTGATCATCTGGGAGGCCATGATCAACGTGATCCAGCGCTCCTACGACTATTTCTCTCGCTTTCTGCCCTGGCTGGTGATTGCGCCTCTCTACTTTGCAAAGAGTGTGGATTTTGGCGTTTTTGGTCAGGCGGGGATCGCCTTTTCCCAGGTGTTTTTCTCGGTGAGTTTCATCGTGAATAACATCGAGCAATTGGCTCAGTTCTCTGCCTCCATCAGCCGTTTGGAAGCCTTCCAGAGCAAGGTGAATGCCATCAGCTCTGAAGCGGCCGTCAAGGGCGACACCACGACCTCCTCTCAGGCTCTTGCGCCGGCCGCTGATGCCATTTTGGTGAAGGATGTGGATTTGGTGCCCCCCCGCAGCCAGCGCACCCTGATCCGCGATCTCACTCTCACGGTAGACAGCCGCCAGCGATTGCTTGTGGTGGGCCCCTCTGGCTGCGGCAAGACCTCTTTTTTGCGACTGCTCAGCGGCCTTTGGCCCGCCGCCGCTGGCAGCGTGCAGCGCCCCCCCACTTCAGAGCTGATGTTCATCCCCCAGAAGCCCTACATGCTTCTGGGCAGCCTGCGGGAGCAGCTCTGCTACCCCCAGCCACCGGAGCGCTTCAGCGATTCCCAGTTGCGCCATGCCCTGGAGGAGGTTCGCCTACCGGAGCTGGTGAGCCGCTATCCCGATCTTGGGGTGAAGGAGGATTGGCCGAGGCTCCTCTCGCTGGGAGAGCAACAGCGCCTGGCCTTTGCCCGCCTTCTGCTCAACTCCCCACGGTTTGTGGTGCTGGATGAGGCCACCAGTGCCTTGGATGTGGCCACGGAGAAAAGGCTGTATGAGCTTCTCGTGGCCAGGGATCTGGCCTTTGTCAGCGTGGGCCATCGCCCCACCTTGACGGCTTATCACAACACCGTGCTCGAGCTGGATGGCAGCGGCGCCTGGCGGCTGCTGCCCGCTGCGGGTTATACCTTTTCGGTCACCGCCTGAGGGCTGAGTCCCGATTGGCTGGTGTTCTTTTCCTTGTGTCGTCCTTCGAACAACCGTCTTGTCCTCCCCAACGTCCTCCGATCCCCCTTCTGACGAGGCTTCGGTCCAGCCCCCCGACTCGCTGCCCCCCGGTAGCGCCACCACGCGGGACACCCCCGCCTTCGGCTGGAGCGCCTATGCCGAGCGGGTGAACGGCCGGTTCGCCATGTTGGGTTTTGCCGCCGTGCTTCTGATCGAGCTCCTCAGCCGTGACACCTTCCTGCACTGGGCTGGCCTGGTGCCCTAAGGGGTTCGGAGCTAGGGGAGTCTGATGAGATCCACCTGCACCAACCCGTTGCGGCTCACCTCCACGGCGATCTCCCGCCCATCGGCCCGCAGCTGAGCCCGTCTTGGCACCCCGGGCGGGGCCATGGGGATGACTTCGCTGCTCATCAGGCCGCGGCGATAGAGCACCAGCTCGGTTTGGCCTCCCACCTGGCGCACCACCGCCAGCCGCTCCGCCCCGCCATCCACACTCACGCTCAGGGGCAGGGCATCGGGCCTGTTCAGACCGGGCAAGGGCACCGGCAGCTGGCGCTCCACATCCACCAATTCCACCTGGTCCCGTCCGTTCCGGTTGGCGATGGAGGCCAGCCAGCGGCCGGAGAGGCTGGGCTCCCGATGGCTTCCCTGCTGCCCCAGCTGGCGGTTCAAGTCGCCCATGGGCAGGGGCATGGAACCCATGCAGCCCGAGAGCAGCAGGGCCAGACTCCAGAGGCCACAGAAGCGAAGGGCGACGGGAATCATCGCTCTTCGCTGGCGTTGGCCGGACCGCGCAGTGCTTGCGCCGGCGGGAGATCGGGTTCGAGGAGTCCGGAGAGGTCGAAGAGGTGCACCTGGGGACGCCCCTCAGCCTCTCTGGCTCCAACCCCATCGGCAGCTGCAGCCGATGGAACCGGCCGCTGGCCCGATCCTCCACCACCGCCAGGCGGCGGGGCCCCTGTTGCACAATCAGGGCCAGGTAACGTCCGTTCCAACTCAGAGAGGGGGAGTGGTGGGGGGTGAATCTCCTCAGGTGGGGAAGGGGCACCCTTCGACCGGTGGGTTGCTCCTGCAGCAGAAGGGTGGGGGTGCCCTCGCGGAGCACAAGGCTGGCCAGCCATTGCCCATTGCCGCTCAGGGCCGGGTCTTGGCGGTCCTCCATCTGGCCCAAGGCCCCTGTGGGTCCAGCGGAACGGCGGGCCTGCCATGGCGCGAAGGAACAGCTTTGGCACGCGGCCAGGAGGGCCAAAAGTGTCAGCAGACGCGCCAGGCTGTTGTGGGGAAGGTTCCCAGTTTTGGTGTGGACCAGATCAGTCGTCGAAACGGGAAGAATTGTCCCTAGGTGCGGATGGTCCTTCCGTTGGGCGATTGCCAGCCAGCCCGGGACCAGGAGCTGGGCGGTTGGGGGAAGGCCGGGATGGTGGAGTGATCGGGCTGAAGTCTGCGTCGCTCACCTCAGAGGGGCCTTCACCCCTGGGCCCCCGGCGCATCGGACTGCCCTGGGGCATGCCACTGGCCCCCAGACCACCCGTCGGGGGCTGATCCCCCTCGGAGGTGCTGCCGGGACGCCGGCTGCCCGGCATGGGCCGACTGCCCCGGCGGCTGGTTCCCATCTCGTCCCTGTCCTTCCGTCTAGCGCCGAAGTCGGAAGGGGCTGGGCGGCTGCTGGCCCGATAGGGGGTGGGTTGGGGGCGGTCCTCCTGCGCGGGGCCTTCGGGCTCCCAGTCTTCCCGGTATCCCATGCGGCTGGCCGCCCTTTCGGGGATGGCCGCTCGGCTCGCGCGGCGGGGACGGTAGAACTCCTCATCCTCTTCCTCCTGGGAGCGAATGCGCCGGCGCAGGGGTTCTGGTTCGCTAAAGCGATCGGGACCGTCCCAACCACCAGGACCCATCCCACCACGGGGCTGGAAGGGGGCAGGCTCCTCATCTTCAAAGTAGGAAGAGCGACGAGCTTGCTCGGTGGTGATGCCCCGGAGGCGCACGCTCTCATAGGCAAAAAACACCGTGGTGCCGGCCAGGAGAAACTGGCCGAACTGGAGGATCGGATCGAGCCGCCAGCCTTGAAAAAACAGGATGCCGCCGCAGAGAAGGCCCACGGCGGCGAAGAAAACGTCATAGTCGCGGGCCAGCGCCGGTTTAAAACTCCTCATGAAGTAGAGGAAGGCGCCGCCTACGGCCAGCACGATGCCGACAATGCTGGCCCAATTCAGGCTGGCGTTGACCAAGGGGGAACTCGCGCACAGATTGAAAGCACTCTAGGAAACATCCCTGCGTTTCCTCTCCCGGGTTTGCTGAAACCCCTCCGCTCGCGGCCACCAGATCAGGTGCCTGGCTCAGAGGCGGCGATCCACCCGGTCGTTCTGGCTGATGAAGAAGAGAGCCAAGGAAATCGGCACCACCACGATCACTCCACCCCAGAACAGGCTGCTCAGGAAATTCGACAGGGAGGGAGTCATGGCGGAAAACGCATTTCGCTGGGGTGGATCTTAGGCAGGGTGCGGGAGTTCCTAGGCTTTTCGCCACCGCGTTTTGAGTTTTTGTGATGGCATCACCGGGCCTCCTTTCTGTGGTCCATTTGGCCTTGGGCCTTGGCTTGGCTGCCTGGACCCTGTTCTTCCTGGCCCGTCTGGTGCTCACCTGGTATCCCCAGGTGGACCCCAACCAAGGGGTGCTGCGCTGGTTGGGGGCTGTGACCGAGCCCCTGCTCGCCCCCACCCGCGCCCTCATCCAACCGATCGGCGGGGTGGATGTGAGCCCGGTGATTTGGCTGGGGCTGGTGAGCCTGGCCCGCGAACTGCTCGTGGGCCAGCAGGGGGTCTTAACCCAGGTGATGCTCCAGGCGCAGCACGCCGCCCTCAGTTGAGAGGGAGCATCTTCTCTTCCACAAATTTGGTGTAAACCTCCCCTTTTTGAAATTCCGCCCGCTCCAGCAGAGCCAGGTGGAATTCAATGGTGGTGGGGATTCCGGTAACGGCCCACTCTGAGAGGGCCCGTTTCAGCCGCCTCAGGGCCAGCTCCCGCGTTGGAGCCCAAACAATCAACTTGCCGATCAACGAATCGTAAAAAGGGGGAATGTCGTAGCCCGTATACACGTGGCTGTCCACGCGCACGCCCGGTCCCCCTGGGGGCAGCCAACCTGTGATCTTCCCGGGTGATGGCCTGAAATTTTGCCGGGGATCTTCCGCGTTGATGCGGCACTCGATGGCGTGGCCCCTCAGGCGCACGTCCTGCTGGGAGACGCTGATGGGGTCTCCCCCGGCAATCCGCAGCTGTTCGGCGATCAGATCCAGTCCGGTCACCATCTCGGTGACCGGATGCTCCACCTGGATGCGGGTGTTCATCTCCATGAAATAGAAACTGCCCGAACGGTCGAGGAGAAATTCCACCGTGCCGGCCCCCTCGTAGCCGATGGAGCGGGCGGCCGCGGTCGCCGCTTCGCCCATCCGCTGGCGCACGTCGGGATGGAGACCGGGGCTGGGGGCTTCTTCCAGAAGTTTCTGGTGACGCCGTTGGATGGAGCAATCCCGCTCCCCGAGGT
>JBIIJA010000152.1:0-5686 GCA_044234195.1 Cyanobium sp.
AAATCCAGGCCTGCCTGTTGGAAGCAGCGGATGGAATCGGCCAGCAGGGCGCCCTTGGCCAGAGCGATGGTGAGCAAGGCGGTCTGGCGGCGATGCCGAAGCAGGTGGCCTGAGACTACCTAGAGGCCTTCCAGCCGAGGAGACGGAGGGGCTTGCCGAGGTAAGGCCAAGGAAAATCGTCAGCGAGGTAAGGGGTTTTTTGCAAGTGCCGGCGGAGATTGGTGTAGTGGCGCTTGAACGGATGGCGATAGCTCAAATGCCAAGGCTTGAAACAACCATTGAAGTGCACTATGTCGGGATTGTCTCGTGCCGTTTCGATGTCTGCCATGGAGTAACCATCGAGATCTTGAGGGTCGATCTCGCGGTACATCTCTACGGTGGCATTCCAACTGAGAGGAAGGGGTTTGTACTTGTTCGCCAAGACATAATTGAGCATGTCTTGGTCGGCATATTGAAGACGCTCAGGATGAGCCTCCGCAAAGGCCAAGCATTGGTCGCGAACCCTCTCACTCCTCCATTTGGCGAGGTCGATCAGCAATACACCGGCATTGAAATACCCCGCGTTCTTCCCATGGGCTAAATCGGCCGCGCGCTGTTGATTCATCTCCCTGCTAAAGGAGGGCACGGCCCCGATGACCCCACCATCAAGGGGAGTATGAGCGATCTCATGGAGAGAGGAGCAAACCACCGTATCTGAGTCGAGATAGACCAGCCGGTCAGCATCCTCAGCGAAAAAATCAGGGATGAAAATTCTGTAGTAGGTGGATAGGCCCAGATGGCCACATACCTTCAAGCCTGCCGTGAGTGTTGTATCAAAAGTATGGAAGGTGACCTTGGACGATGTGTTGCCAACAAGGCGTTGAATCTTCGCAAACCACCGCAGGTTTACACGCTCACAATAAATGTGCAAATCTAAATCATCCGCATGGGCAAGGGCGGATGCAATGGTGACGGTCGCGTGGGACCAGTAATCCGGTGTGAGGATGAAAAAAACGGGCAGCCGGCTGGAGGAACTCATTGGAGATAATGGCGCAACTGTGGCGGACTGCTCTGGAGAAGTCTAGAAGAGACCACACGAAGCACGTAGATTATGCGATGGCAGAGATGATTCATCTCACCGCTCAGCCAAATTGACCTCTCCCTCATCTTGAGGATCGCAATAAAAACGAACGCGATGACTTTTGTTGTTCAGACCCATCACGCTGTCTTGGCATAAATTATGGTCTGGTCTGGTTTGAGCCACCCTCGCGCTGTGCCATTGGAGATCGTGTCCATCCCCGTCAGGACGGATAACTATGTTTTTGTGCTTCACAATGGAGTCGAAGCGGCGGTCGTCGACCCCGCGGAGGATGGTCCAATCCGGGCGTGGCTCCTCGATCGAGGCCTGAAGCTCATCTCCATCCTCCACACCCACCACCACTCCGACCACATCGGCGGAACCCCGGGGTTGTTGCGCACCTGGCCCGAGGCCAGCGTGGTGGCGTCAGCGGCCGACCGGGAGCGCATTCCCTTTCAAACCCACGGGGTCCGCCAAGGGGATGGGTTCACTCTCCTGGGTCGGCAAGTGCAAGTCTTGGAGGTGCCAGGCCATACCCGTGCCCACGTGGCCTATGTCCTGCCCGCCCTGGAGCCGGACCAGCAGGATGAACTGTTCTGCGGCGACACCCTCTTTGCCGGCGGCTGCGGCCGGCTGTTTGAGGGAACGGCAGGTCAGATGCACCAGTCCCTTCAGCAGTTGATGGCCCTGCCGGAACGCACCCGTGTCTGGTGCGCCCACGAATACACCGTGGCCAATCTGCGTTGGGCCGCTGCCCAGGCCCCCAACCACCCCGCCATCGCCCGGCGACTGGCGGACGTGGAAGCCCTGCGCCGGGCTGGCCAACCCACGATCCCCTCCACCGTGGCCCTGGAGCGTCAAACCAACCTGTTTGTCCAAGCCTCTGATGCCAGGGAGCTGGCTCTCTTGCGCAGCAGCAAGGATGGATGGCATGGCTGATCTCCAGGCCCAAGGTCTGGGCCGCCATCCCCTCGCCCCCCTGCCCGACCTCCCGGAGCTGCCTGCCTTGCCCCTGGCGGTGGTGGGCCATGTGGAGGTGGTGACCTTTCTGCGGGTGCCCCAGATCCCCGCGCCGGGAGCCATCTGCCTGGCCAGCGAAGGGATGGATCTTCCTGCGGGGGGCGGGGCCGTGGTGGCGATTCAGATGGCCAAGCTCACTGGACGGCCGGTGGCCTTTTTCACCGCCCTGGGGCGGGACCGGTTTGGGGAGCAGGCAGCCAGGGATCTGGAGGCCCTGGGCTTGGACCTTCACGTGGCCTGGCGAGAGGCCCCCACGCGCCGAGGGGTGAGCTGGGTGGACGATCGAGGCGAGCGCACGATCACCGTGCTGGGCGAGCGGCTGATGCCCTGTGCCCACGACCCCCTCCCATGGGATCAGCTCAAGGCCTCTGCCGGCGTGTTTGTGACGGCCACCGATGCGGAGGGACTGCGGTTGGCCCGAGACTGTGACCTGTTGGCGGCGACGCCCCGGGTCCGCTGGCCCGTGCTGTTGGCCAGTGGGGTCACCCTCGATGCCCTGGTGGGTAGTGCGTTCGATCCGGCCGAGGCCCTTCCCCAGGATGGGACCAAACCCCCCAGCCGCTGCATCATTGCCACCGAGGCGGGGGCGGGCAGCACGGCACTGCCAGGGGGTCTGTTCGGGCCCCCCCCATTGGATGGTCCACTGGTGGATGCCTATGGGGCGGGGGACTCCTTCGCCGCGGGGCTCACCGCCGCCCTGGCGTCAGGGTGGTCGTTGGCTGAGGCGATCAGCCTGGGCAGCCACTGTGGCGCCGCCTGCCTGCGGGGATTTGGCCCTTACGCACGTCAGTTGGAGCGCGCAGATCTCAAGCGCCCGGCCTCAGCGGAGGACCCATAGGGCTGGTCCGATCTGTACGGCTGCTATGAGCTATTGGGGGCTCGACAAGGCAGCGCCTGCAACCGATGCCCGCCTGGAAAGAACCAGCCTGAACCATGGGTGTGCAAGCGCACCCAGCCCCGTTGGCCGCGCGAATACACCAGCTCCAGCGGCAGGCGCAAGCGCAACCGCTGCTCCCCCCATTGCACCCGGTAAGCCCAGTCTTGCCCGAGAAATTCCCTCCCCAACACCCAGGCCTCCCCTTCGGGATCGGGCACAAACGCCAACCCTTCCGGAAGAATCAAGACCTCGCAGGGCTCCTGGTGCCTCGACGGCCCAGGCAGGGCTTCGACCATCTCCAGGTTCCCGACGCTGGTACGCACCTGGCTGCCTTCCAGATGGGCGGCCAGGCTGTTGCCTTGGAGCACGAAGCGCCCCACAAACGGAGTTGCCGGGTGGACCAAAAGATCGTTGGGTGGGCCGCATTGATGGATCACCCCGGCCTGCATCACCGCCACCCGATCGCAGATGGCCATCGCTTCCTCCGGATCGTGGGTGATCAGCAACCCGGAGGCGCCACAGCGGCTGAGCACCTCTGGCAGTTCGCTGCGCAACCGCAGCCGCACCTCCACATCCAGGTTGGAGAAAGGCTCATCCAACAGGAGCAGGGAGGTGCCAGGGGCCAGGGCCCGCACCAGGGCCAACCGCTGCCGTTGTCCTCCGGAGAGTTCATGGGGGTAGCGGTGCTCCAATCCCCCCAGGCCCATCAACTCCAGCAACCAGCCCACCCGTTCCCGATCCAGCATCGCCCCTGGGGCCTGTCCCCGGCGGGCAGGGGTCAGGCCAAAGCAGGCGTTCTGCCAGGCGTCGAGATGGGGGAACAGGGCATAGTCCTGAAACACCATCCCCACCCCCCGCGATTCTGGCGGCAGCCAGCGTTGGGGGCCGGCCACCTGGCGGCCATCGAGGCAGATGCTGCCGCGGGCGGGGGTTTCAAAGCCAGCGATCAAGCGCAAGAGAGTGGTTTTGCCACAGCCGGAAGGGCCCAGCAGTCCCACCAGCTCGCCCTGACCCAATGTCAGGGACAAGCCCTGAAGGGTCCAGGCGTCTGGGGCCATGCCGGGATAGCGATGCCAAAGGTCCTGAACGGTCAACCGCGGGCCCGGCGAAGCGGAAGTGGCTGGCAAACGGCGCCATAAGCTCAAGCCATGCATCTTGCAACGGCGAAGGCCAACCTGTGACGTCAATTCCTGTGGCTGTTCACACCCCGGGGGCGCCTGCCCCGGTGGGTCCCTACAACCAGGCGGTCCAAGCCGGTGGCTGGCTCTTTTGCTCCGGCCAGATTGCCCTTGATCCGCAGACGGGGCTGATGGTGGGTGCGGGGGATGTGGCTGCCGAAGCCCGGCAGGTGCTCAGCAATCTCAAAGCTGTGCTGGAGGCGGCAGGCATTGGACCGGCCCAGGTGGTGCGCACCACGGTTTACCTCGTGGACCTGGCGGATTTCGCCACAGTCAATGACCTCTATGGGGAGGTGTTCGGCGAAGGGGTGGCACCGGCCCGGGCTTGCGTGCAGGTGGCAGCTCTGCCCAAGGGGGCCCAGGTGGAAATCGATGCGGTGGCCTGGCTGGGTTGAGGGGCCACCGCTCGGGTGGCCCGCTTCAGAAGAGGCGGGCGGCTCAGAAGGGGCGCGACAGGGGCCGCCCATCCGCTGAAGAGATTCGCGGCAGGGCGATTTGACGAAAGGTGAGATTGAGCCGCTCCTCCTTCACACCCAGCCGAGCTGGCAAGGCGTGTTGCCAGTGGCTCTGGGTAGGGGCGTGCATCACCAACAGGTCCCCGTCGTGCAACTCCAGAGCAAAAGGAGCGCACTCCTCAGTGGTCCCATCCCTGGCGCTGGGGCGGGGTCGAAACCGCAGGGTGCGGGAGGCCCCCAGGCTGAGGGAGGCGATGGGATGGCCCACCGCCAGCTCCCGCTCATCATCCGCATGCCAGCCCATCCGATCCCGCCCGTCGCGATAGCGGTTGAGCAGAAGGCTGTTGAACCCCACTCCCAGATGCTCCGCAAGGAGCTGGCGCACCTGCTCGAGGGGCGCCGTCCAAGGATGGGGATGCTCGAGGAGCCCGCTGTAGGCATAGGTGCAACCTGGATCGCCCAGCCAGCAGGTGAGCCGTGGCACCAGATGGCGCTGGCCATAGACGGTCACCATCGGCTGGCGCCAGGGGATGGCCTGCTGCAAATGCTCTTTCAGGAGCCCTGGAGCAAGCGGTGTGGTGTGGATCCACGCGGGCCATCGTTCCAGGTGCAGGCCGGGCAGCTGCCAGCTTCGCGACATTGTTTCCTTCGACAGTTAAGGTTTTGCTGAAGCGTCGAGGCCCAGACGCCATGGATTCTCCCTTCGGCAATTGGTCGCCCGAAGTTCTCGTTCTGCGCCCCAGCTGCTTTGAAGAGGCCGCCGAAGCGGTTCTGGCCGTGCAGCATCTCAAAACCGTTGTGCTTCATCTGGAGGCATTGGATCCCATCGAGGCCCAACGCATCATCGACTTTGTTTCCGGGGGTGTCTACGCTATTGACGGCCAATCGGAACGGTTGGGTGATTCTGTTTTCCTCTTTGCTCCTGGCATCGTGAGCATCTCCCGGGACCAGCCAGACCACTACCGTCCTGGCTTTTGAAGCCACCTCCCTGGATCGGGTCAAGCCCTTCGGACCGTGGCCAGCGTTCCCTTCAGAGCGCGCTGGCCAGGCGGTTCAGGGGCTCAAAACCCCTGATGACTGACAACAACTTTAAGGGGCG
>JBIIJA010000153.1:0-5683 GCA_044234195.1 Cyanobium sp.
TTGGGCGCCGAGCGGTAGGGGGGCCAGGGCGGCGAACCAGCCGCTGGCCAGGCCAACGACTCTCAGGGCATCGAGAGCCCAGCGGGCAGCCACAGCGGCGGAGAGAGGGGGAGCCGATGGCGGCATCGGTGCCTCAAGGCCCAGGGACAGAACACAACAACAGCGCCAAGTGCCGACCCCACAGGGTGATCAATGGGGAGAGGATGGCATAACTAGTGGCCACAACAGGCGAGGCCCTCCCTGCCTGATCCAGCGATTTCGCCAAGAGCTACAGGCACCACACGACGCCCCCCCGCACCGTGGAGGGCCATGGCCGGCTCCGCCATTGGCACTATCCAGGGATAACTGGGACACAGCGATCTAAAAACCACAATGATCGAAAATCACGTGCCTAGTCGTAGCCCTATTTGGATGTCGCCAGCCCGGCAGACCTCCTCTGGCTAACGCCCACCACGACCAAGTGGATACCGGATCCGTATAAAATCCAAATCCAACCTCGTCCATTCCCTGGCAACTACTCCCACAACTCCACTTCCAAGCAAATCCCCATCAAGCCATAGTCTTCTTAGGCCGTCTACGTAGACGGCCTACAGGCCGATACCGGATCAACCCAATCAGCATTAGGCATTTCGCAAACACTTATCAGTCGCGGCCATAGTAACTACTCATCATTTAGCTGATCAGCATAGTTACGCATTTAATATTAACTGAACATAGGCACAGTGAATGCAATGTCCCCATGGGATGGACTATAAATCATCCCCTTGCTGATGATTTGTGCGCGTCTCGGGCCCAAGCTTTGAGGAGTTTCATTCAGCGCAGCTGCGACGTCTGATGATCTGTATGGACCTTCTCCGAGCTTGGCCATGGCGATAACGTACTCTCTTTCCTTTGGGTGTTAGTCGATCAAAACGCACCTTCAAGAAGCCATCATCTAACCGTTTCGTTGTCTCTCCTGCAGCTTTTGAGGCATCTCCAAGATTGATGCATGGCCCTTCCGCAATATTCCATGTATTATCTGACCACATTAGGTATTTTGGTGCTGCTCATGCTCTGGCGGGCACAAGTGCATTAACCCGAAGAAAACCCTTGTGCGCCTATAGGCATCACCTCAAGTGTCCAGGCTGGGCTTGAGCATCGTGTGCCGAGGGAAGGGGCCTAAGTAATCCGGCAGGTGGGCGACCGCGTGGTAGCCCAGTCGTCGATACAGGTTCGCAACCGAGTCATCCAGCGTCTCGATGATCGCGTCACGGCATCCGCGACGTGCCGCCTCTGATTCGAGTTCCTTGAGAATGCGGCGTGCGAGACCCTGGCCGCGACGCTCCTCAGCCACCCACAACTCATGGACAAAGAGCCGCTGATACTCCGTACGGCCCGATCCACCAGCGATCAGCCGCTCCCCTTCATGCACCAGGCAGGCCAAAGGGCGAGCCTCACCGCCGTGGGCCTGAGCGCGGATATGGGAGAAGATTGCTTGCGAGATCACATGCAAATCTTCGGCAGGCGCCTCAGCGTGGAGAGTCCAAATCAGAGACATGACGTGCAAATCAGAGGCCTGGCCGACCCCTGAGGGGTGAGCCAAGAGTGTAAGGCGCTTTGATGAAAGACAATCACAGCAACGTGCTTGGCTGGGCCGCAAGTAAGATGAGACGCAACACAACCGTCAATGGACGCAGAACTTTAGGGGTCCTTCGCGTCTGAAAGGTTCAACTGAGTCACATTTCAAGGACAACTTCTTCTTCATTTTCTCCCTGATCAAGATGATTGTTTCCTCACGGCAGAGGCTCATTCTTGTCCTCATATTTTGCTTTTCTCTGGTCACCCCAAGGGCAGGCATGGCCTCCAGCCCTGCCAAAACAGAAGCCCCCCCTGCTTCCACCCAGGCCGCTTCTGTGCCACTGATGACCTTCGCCGCCTATGGAGACATTCCCTATCTGATCAAGCTGCCCAACGGACGCACAGACGATCAAGTGCTCTTCGAAGAGATTGCTCCAGCACTGCGACGACGCGCTGATATTCCCTTCATCATCCACCTGGGAGACTTGAGTCAATCCCAAACAGCCTGCTTTGATGATTGGCTCTACAAAACCCAAACCTTTTGGAAAGAACAACTGGTCAAACCTGTGTTCTTTACTCCCGGAGACAATGATTGGGCCGACTGCGATCGCAAATCTCTAGCTGTGCGCCAAAGCGAATTGGCTCGCCTTCAGCGCCTACGCACGATTCTTTTTGGCACCCCTAAAACCATCACACCCGAATGGCAGTTACTGGAGGTCCAAAGAATTCTCGCAAACGACCCAAACTTTACCCAGCCAGAACCATCCCTCGCGGCAATTCGCAAGGTGGTAGCCATGCGGCCTGGCGACTTCGCGAAACAGTGGCGTTACGAAAAGCAACGCAAGTTGCCTGAAAACGCCATCTGGTGGCGTGATGGCGTGCTCTTTGTCACCGTTCACATGATCAGCACGGATAACGGTCGCAAGGACATTTTTCTGGATGATGAGAAGACAGTTATCGCCCAGGTCGATCAGCGTGATCGGCACAATCAGCGCTGGCTGAATCGCGCCTTTGCCCTGGCCCAAAAACAGAACACCAAGGCCTTAGTGGTCGCCACCCAGCTGGATCCCTTTGGCCCAGCGATCGGCCAGGACACGCCCATGGCTCGTTGCCTGAAGAACCCGGCCTACGCCGACTTCTGTCAACAGATCCAAACCCTCTCGCTTGCCCTGGCCAAGCCAGTATTGCTGCTCCATGGCGACACCGATGCCTACTGCCTGGATCAACCCTTTGATCAGGCAAAAAACCTCTGGCGCCTCAATGCCCCAGGAGATTTTGCAACAATTGACGCCTCTGTCATCAAGGTCTTCCCTGCTGATCCAAACCAGCCGTTTCAGGTGACAGGCCTGCTCTCAGGAGCGCCACCTCCAGCGATTTGTAACGATAACTAAAAATTGATGGCGTATGAGCCACGCCTAAGGACTAAGCCAGAGCAACAACCACAACCAATTCCACCGCAGACCTGGCTAACTTCCCTCCCAACGCAGGGATCAAGCCATGGCTGGCTCGCAGGTGAGCGAGAGACGCATGCACGGGGTGCGCTGGCTCCTCACCACTGGCTGGTTGCTGATCATCGGCTCCCTGCTGTTTGATCCCTTCACGGCCCGCTTCACCGCCCCCGATCACCCCTGGAGTCCCCTGCGGCTCTCTGGCAGCTGCGTGGAGGTGCAGGGGCGCTGCCTGGTGGAAACCCCCTATCCCCTTGGCACCACGCTGTTTTGGGGGGCGGTGGTGCCCTCGGCCATCTTCCTGCTGCTGGTGTTTGGCCATGAGCTCTGGCGACGCATCTGCCCCCTCTCCCAGATTCCCCGGGCCCTGGGGGTGCAACGGCAAACGGCCAAGCGCAACCCAAAAACCGGCGAAGTGCGCAAGCAGCTGGCCAAGGTGCCGCCAGACTCCTGGCTGGCCAAGCACTATCCCGCCCTGCAATTCGGCTGGCTCTTTGTGGGCCTCTGCGGCCGCATCCTCTTTTTCAATGCCGATCGCCTCGTGCTGGCGGGCTGGCTGCTCTTCACCATTGCCGCTGCCATTGCCGTGGGCTGGCTCTATGGCGGCAAGGCCTGGTGCCAATACTTCTGCCCGATGGCGCCGGTGCAAGCCATCTATTCCACCCCCACGGGGTTGCTGGGGAGCAAAGCCCACCAGAGCGCCACTCCCATCACCCAATCCATGTGCCGCACCACCACCGCCAGTGGTGAAGAGCAGAGCGCCTGCGTGGCCTGCCAGCAACCCTGCATCGACATCGATGCCGAGCGGATGTATTGGGCCCGCCTGGGCACCCCCGCCTTCGCCTTCGAGCGCTACGCCTACCTGGGTCTGGTGGTGGGCTACTTCCTCTACTACTACCTCTATGCCGGCAACTGGACCTACTACTTCTCCGGGGCCTGGGCGCGCCAGCCGAATCAGCTCGCGTTGCTGCTGAGCCCCGGACTCTTTCTGTTCGGCCAGCCCATCAACATCCCCCGCATCGTGGCGGTGCCCCTGGTGCTGGGGCTCTCCACCTGGCTGGGCTGGCTGGGCGGCCGGGCCATCGAGGCCTGGCTGCGACAGCGGGTGCGGCGGCAGGGAGCGGAACCCGACACGCAGCTGATCCGCCACCGGCTGTTTCTGGCGGCCACGTTCCTGGCATTCAACATCTTCTTTCTCTTCGCCGGCCGGCCCCTGCTGCTGCTGGCGCCCGCCTGGGTGCAATACCTCTTTGACGTCGCCCTGGTGGCCACCAGCACCCTCTGGCTGGTGCGGGGCTGGCACCGCAGCCCGGCGCTCTATGAGCGGGAAAACCTGGCGGAGCGCTTCCGGCGCCAGTTGCACAAGCTCGGGCTCGATGTGGGGCGCTTCCTGGAGGGCCGCACCCTGGGCGATCTCAACCCCGACGAGGTGTTTGTGCTGGCGCGGGTGCTGCCGGGCTTCGGCAGCAGCCAACGGCACGAGGCCTACAAAGGGGTGGTGCGGGAGGCCCTGGCGGAGGGCTACGTGAACCTCGCCAGCAGCCTGGAGGTGCTGCGGCGAATGCGCCAAGAGCTGGGCATCTCCGACGACGAACACCGCCAACTGCTCGAAGAACTTGGGGTGGAGGATCCGGCCCTGCTGGATCCCGACCGGCAGCGCAGCCTGGAAGACCAGGTGCGCTTGAGCGGCTACCGGCGCTCCCTGGAGCGGGTGTTGCGGCTGCAGGGCCAGATCCCAGGGGCCAGCGGTGGCGGCGGGGAGGGCAGTGCTCAAGCGCTGGGGGCGCTCCGCAAGCAATTTGGAATCAGCCCGGGGGAAGAGGCCCAAGTGCTCGGTGCCCTCTCTCCCGCCGAGGCTGCCGCCCGCCGCGCAGAGCTGCTGCTGCAGCGCCTGGCCGAGCTCAGCGGCGCCCAGCTCAGCCTGCAGCACCCTGCCCTGTCGGGCCAACCCCAGCTGGTGGCCCTGCTGGACGACCAGCTGCGCCACCGCCAGGAGCTGGGAATTCGGGCGCTTCTGGAGTGCCTGGCCGTGCTGGGCGCCGACCCGGCCGCCCCGCCGCTGGTGGCCCGGCTGCAGGCCCTCTCCCCCCAGGTGTTGCCGGAGCTGCTGGCGGCCGAACCCTGGGGAGACCGGCTGCCCGCTGGGGTGATGGAGGCTCTGAGAGGCGCTGGGGTGGCCCCTGCCATGGCGCCAATGGGGCCTCCAGAAGCCACCCTCAACCAGCTGGAGCACCTGGCCCACGACCCCGTCCCCACCGTGGCCGCGGCCTCTGTGGCCCTCGCCGCCGTGCTGGATCTGGGCAGGGGCCGGGCCGTCGCCGAGACGCTGCTGCAGGGCGAACGGCCCGCCTGGGTGCGCGAGACCGCCGAGCGGCTCCGCACCCTTGAAGGGGAATGGAAGCTAGCGGCCCTGCCGGAGCTGGAGAAGCGGGTGGTGCTGGCCACCAGCGATTTCTTCCGCCGCACCTGGGCCGACACCCTCGATGCCCTGGCGGAGCAGGCGGAGATTCGCCGCTATGGGGCCGGAGAGCTGATCACCGAGGCTGGCGACACCTGCCGGGAGCTGCTGCTGCTCATCGAGGGGGCCGCCCAGGTGAATCGCCAGGCGGGCGATCGCCTCTGGACAGAGGAGATGCGGCCCGGCCAGGTGCTCGACGAACTGGAGGTGCTCACCCACA
>JBIIJA010000220.1:0-4484 GCA_044234195.1 Cyanobium sp.
ACACAAAAACCTATAGTCTTTCAAGATTTCAGTTTGTTCTTTGGACAATGGTCGCCATTTTAAGCTATTTGTTTTTGTTTCTTTCTAAGAGCCTCGCTCAAGGTAAGCTCGAATTTACTGACATACCAAATGGACTGCCTGCCATTGTTCTTGCGAGTGCAGCGACCACGTTTTTCGCAATAGGAATCGACAATACAAAAGGTGGCAAAGCTTCTGGGCCAGAGATTGATCCCGTATGGTCAGATCTGATTTGTGCTGGAGGAAATGTTCTCCCCGACAGACTACAATTCCTCGCATGGACTATTATCGGGGTCTTTGTTTATGCATTTACAGTTTTATCTCAAAATCCGGGAGTTATTTCTGACTTGCCAATCATTCCACAAGGTTTCTTGCAGCTGTCAGGGGTCAGCGCTTTGGGATATCTAGGGGGAAAACTGGCTCGAGCACCTGGGCCTGTCATTACAAGTATCGACAACCCCTCCCATGAAGGGGGATTTCTAACCCTGATCCTAAATGGCCGGAATCTTTCAAAAGATGCTTCTTTGCTATTGACTAATTTCAATGACAAGACGATAAAAATTCCCCAGGAGATTGGCCTTGCAATTGGGTTGCAGGATCAAGATAAGACGAAAGCAGCTATCCAAATCGTTGATGTGCAGCCTGGAGACTCGACGATGGCAAGCAAGTTAAAGATTCAAATTCCAAGCTCTCCTGATCAATGGCAACTTCGCGAAAACCCCTATCCAATTATTTTTACAAATCCTGATACTCAGGTTGCTGCGTGGAGATTTGATGGACTCAAGCCAGGCCCACCCAGTGGTGGAGGCCAGGCCGGCGCCGGAGGCCAGGCCAGCGGGGGAACGGAACAAGGACAGGGCGGCGGTCAGGCTGGTGGTGGAGGCCAGGCCGACGCCGGAGGCCTGGCCAGCTGAGGCGGTGTTGGGGGTAGGTTTTGCTGTAGGCACCACAGCCCGAGCTGGTTGGGCGTTCCGCCACCGTCACTCTCGTGCTGGTGAGAACTCCCCCCACGTCCTCTGAGCAGGCTCAGGCATCGACGCAGGAACCACCAGGACCGGTGACATCCATCTGCCCTACAAAAATACAAACAAGATTGAAAGGCATTACTGTTAAACCCCTAAGCCCATTGCTGCTTGCTAGGCCGTTCTGCACCGCTCCGTCGAAAAAACTGAGCTGATCTGGTGAACGCCCACCGTTTGAGCCCCTCTCGATAGCCCCACCCCCTCAGCTCCCAAACGCCACCTGGCAGGCCGCATTGAGCAGCTGGGCCTGGGCGGCGCTAGCGGGTTCGCGGCCGTTGAGTTCTCCCCGTTGGCAGTCGCCTGTGGCCTCGAAGCGGGTGTCGCCGGTGGCGGCGGTGAAGCTGATCGCCTGCTCGCCTGTGGGTTCGACGCTGTTGTAGTACAGCGTGTAGCCCGCATCTTTCACCACAATCGTGGGCTGGCTGGCGGCAATGGCTTGGTCCACGGCGCTGGTGACCATCGCCGCGGTGGCCAGGCTGCCCACGCCCCAGCCCACGGAGCGGGCGGTCCACCAGCCCCAGGGCGGATTGGTCCAGTTTCCATACCAGCCATAGCGCCAGGGCCGCGCCAATTGCCAGCCCGGCCGCGCCCAGCCTGGCCAGTCGTCATCCCAACGCCTCAGCCGATCCACGCCCCGATCCACCGCCCGGTCGACGCGGCGCACGCCATCGCGCCAATCGTCCCGCCATTCGTCTCGCACGTTGTCTCTCACCCGATCCCAGTTCTTGTCCACTCGATCAAAGCTGCGGCGCACCCTGTCGCCGTCGATCTTGCCGATGTCGTCTCGCCACTGATCCCGGGCCCGATTCCAGTCGCTCCGGTTCCAGTCTCCGCGTTTCCAGTCGCCCCGATCCATGGAGCGGCGGATGCGATCTCGATCCCCGTCGCCCAGGCGGTTGTTGAGCTGGCCGCGGGCCCGATCAAAGTCGCGGCGGCCCCGATCCCCATCTCCCAGCCGGCGGCTCCAGCCCCCCTCGGGTCGCCGGTTGCCCCGATCCAGGCCCATGTTGCGGCGGCCGAGGCCCGTTTGGGCCCTGCCCCCACCGCCCCCGCCCTTTCCTCCCATCCGGTGACCTCCGCTCCGCCCCCCGCGCTCCCGTGCCAAGAGCGCAGGAGCTCCTGGCGCTTCCCTCCCCGGGGCGCTGACGGCTCTCTCAGGGACGGAGCTGGGTATCGGGCCGGCGGCATGGGCAGGGGGAAGGGCCATCGCCAGGGCGAGCAGAGGAGCAAGCGTTCGCATGGCGCTCAGTTGGTTTTGGTCATCTGGCCCCCATCTGGGCAGCCGGCGTCGTAGCAGCTGGCGTCAATGCGCCCATCCTTGCCAAAGTGCACTTCCAGCACGCTGCGGCCATTGACCGATTTCCCTAGGTCTTGGCGCACGCTGTTGAGATAATTGGGGTTGATGGCGCAAAAGCTGGTGCCATCCAGGCAGACTGCGTTCAGCGCAAAAAAAGCTGAGGCGTTTTGGGCGCTGCGCCAGCTGTTGCTGCTGCCATCCCAAAGCTCGATGCGGGTGTAGGGCTTGTCGCTGACGCGAAACCGCACCTCTTTGCTGCCGATGCGGTGCTGGTATTCCGTGCTGTCACTGCGATCGATGGCTTCGATGCGGCAGGGCACCGCATCGGTGCCATTCAGGCTGCAAAAGCTTTCGAGGGTGTAGAGCGACTGCGCATGCAGTGGCCCGGCCACCAGCAGCGTTGAGGCGGCAAGCAGGCCCGCTGCCGCGGCCAGAGGAGGGGTGTTGGAGGGCAGGGTTCTGGAGTGCAGCGGCATCCCCGACAGAAATAGGCGCTTTCACTCTTTAGCCAGGCCAAGCTCCCCCTCAGCCAACCGCTTCACAAATCGCGTGAATCCCGCGGCCTGCCCCTCCAACCGTTGCAGCAGCTCGGGATCGTTGAAGCGCCCTTCCTCATCAAATTTCTCATGCACCCCGGGAATGAAGACCCGCTCTGGAAAAGCCAGGGCATTGCGGTAGCCAAAAATCATCTGCAACTGCTCCACCGGACGCAGCGCACCCCAGAGGCCCGCCGCTTCACCAGTGAAGGCCACGGGCTTGCCTTCGAAGCTTTCTGGAAACTTCAACATGTCGATGAACACCTTGAGCACGCCCGGGAAGCCGCCGTTGTATTCCGGGGTCACTACATGGAGTCCGCGGGCTCTGAGCACCCGGTCTTGAAACGGCTGAAATGCCATGGGCTTGCTGGCATAGGCCCAGGGTTCGAAGATCTCGGCGGGCAGCTCTTGCAAATTCAGAATGTCTGCCTCCACCCCCAGCTTGCGATAGGCCTCCAGCAGCAGTTGGGCGATGCGCAGGGCGTTGCAGTTGGGCCGGTTGGTGCCGGAAATGATCTCAATCATGGCGAGGGATCCCTGGGGCCATCGTCCTGCCCCGCCATGGCTTCCACCACGCTCACTGGGGAGGGGGTGGGCACGATGCGGCTGAGCTGCAGCCCAGCGCCTCCCAAAAGGGTGGCGTATTCGGCAGGGGTGCGCTCCCTCCCGCCTTCGGTCATTACCAGCATGTTGAGATCCAGCAGTTTGCCTGGGAAGGGGCCATTGCCGGCTGGAATCACCTGTTCCACGATCAGCACGCGACCGCCGGGGGCCATGGCGGCACGGATGCCCCGCAAGAGGCGCAGGCAGGCGGTGTCATCCCAATCGTGGAGGATGTGCTTGAGCAGATAGGCATCCGCCCCCGCTGGCACCCGGGCGAAGAAATCGCCACCGCTCACCAGCAAACGCCCTTCCAGTTCCGAAGGGATCCCCACCGGCTCCACCACCCATGGCTGGTCCACAAGGGTGCCCGTGAGGTGCCCATGGGCCCGGAGCACGGTCTTCAGCAGCTCCCCTTGGCCGCCGCCCACATCCACCAGATGGTGCACTTCGCCAAAGGGATAGGCCTGCAGCAGGGCTGCTGTTTCTGCCCTGGAGAAGTCGCCCATGGCGCGATCGAAAATCTCCCCACGCTCCGGGTGTTGCTGATACCACTCAAAGATCGACTGGCCGTAGCGATGGCGGAAGGCATTGTCTCCCGTGCGCACGCTGTGCAGCAAATCATCCCAGCTCTGGTAGTGCTCTTCCCCAAGCATACGGGCGAAATGCCTTAGCGATTGGGGGTGGTCACTGCGCAATAGCTCTGCCAGGGGGGTGAGGGCAAACCGACGGGGGCTGGTTTCGCAGAACAGCCCAAGGCTCGCCAACCCCCGCAGCAACCGAAACAGGGCGTCAGGGTTGGCGCCGCAGGCCTGGGCAAGCTCTTCCACCGCCAGTTCTCCGGGAGCGAGGTGATCGGCCAGGCCTAGCTCGGCAGCCACATGAATCATTTGCGTGACCCAAGCACCACTGGCCATGGCCAGCATGTGGTCGACCGGGGTGGGGAGAGACACGAATCGCGTGCTTCTAGATCTGATTTAGCGCCGCAGCAGTGAACGTGTTTTGTTGTGT
>JBIIJA010000154.1:0-5662 GCA_044234195.1 Cyanobium sp.
GCTGCAAAGAATGGCCAAGCCGTAACTCAGCCGCAGCGGAGCCAACAGGGGACGTTCATCCCCGAAATAGGCCACAATGTCAAACGGGAGACGCCGCAGATTGGCCCGCACAAAGGTTTCGCTGGCGGCCCTAAGGGTGGGGGCGAGCACGAGCACCCGCAGGGTGGGGGAGGGGTAGACCCGATCCATCACTGGGCTTCTGGCAGGGCCAGCACCGATCGCCAGAGGGACTCCACCTGGGGCCACTCGAGGGACTGCAGCCGAGCCTGGCCCGCCTCTCCGAGCTGCTGGCGCAGGGCTGGGTCGGCCATCAGTCGGGCGAGAGCCGCCGCCAGGGAGTCCACGTTGTCACTAGGCACCACCAGGCCATGGACCCCTGGCTCCACCATCTCCAGGGGCCCAGGGGACGCGTCGCTGACGATCACTGGCAGACCTGCCGCCATGGCCTCCAGCAAGGCATTGGGCATCCCTTCGAAGCGGGAGGGAAGCACAAAGATCGATGCCCGGGCCAGGTAGCTGCTGGGATTGGGCTGGAAGCCCTCGAACACCACCCGATCCGCCACCCCCTCCCTGAGCGCCAGCGCCTCCAGGCTCTTGCGCTCAGGCCCATCCCCCACCAGCACGAGCCGCCAGGCTCCCACGGCTGGGTCCCGCAGCCTGGCAAACGCCTGGATCAGCAGGTCGAGCCCCTTTTGATGCACCAGGCGTGCCACGGCCAGCAGCTCCGGCTCCCGCTGAACGCCCCCCCCCATGACCCTCGGGGCAATCCCCTCGGCGAGGGGATTGGGCAGCAGTTCGAGCCGTTGCCAGCGACCCATCCCCCGCAGGGCGCTCAGCACCCCCTCCGTGTTGGCGGTCACCACATCGGCTCGGCGGTAGTGCACCTGGCGAAGACGGGGCCACAACCCCCGCAACTGTTGCAGCCGTGGATCATTTCGCTCTGACACCACCAGATGAATCGGCAGATCCCAGGCGGCATTGCAGCAGAGGATGTTGGTGCGGGTGAGCAGGGCCAGCACGCGCCTGGGCCGCTCGGTGGCCATCAACACCCGCAATCTCTGGAGCGGGTAGCCGCCAATTCTCCCCATGCCGGCGTGGAGGAGCCGCAGGGGAAGGCCCTTCTCTCCAGGCCAGGCCCCCTTCGCAACCCAGGGCCAGAGCCCCCACAACAACCCTTGGATCAACCATCGGCGCACCTTCCTGACCTGGGCCAGGGTGAAGCGGCGGCCCCGGGCAGCTAGGGAACGGTCCGAGATGTCGGTCATGGGGTCAGGGCCCACGTCCAGGTAGCCCACCCCCAGGGGAAGGGGGTGCTTGATCGGATGGCCATGTTTCAGGGTGACCACCCGCACCCGCAGACCTTGGCTGGCGAAATGGCCGGCCGCCATGAGGCCAACTTTCTGGGCGCCTCCGGCTCCGAGATGGGGCAACACCACCCAGAGATCATCCATGGGGCAACAGATGGTCCAAGCTTTCCAGGAAGCGGCGCCGCAATGTTGCCGCATCGAAGGTTTGGCGCACGGCGAGGGCCGCCTCTCCCATGCGCTGGCGCTCGGCTGGGTTGGCCAACAGCCCAGAGAGACGCTCGGCCCACAGGCTGGCGGGGGCCTCAGCGGGCAACAGCAGGCCGTTCTCCCCGGTGCGAATCAGGTCGGCCGGCCCAGTGGCGCAATCGGCGGCCACGCAGGCGCAGCCCGCCGCCATCGCTTCCAACAGCACGTTGGGGAACCCCTCATAGCGGGAGGGCAGCGCGAAGAGAGTGGCGCGGCCATACCAAGCGCCGATGTTCCCAGCCACCCCCGGCATCAGCAGACGGGATTGCAGGGCCGGATCACGGAGCCGTTGGCGCAGCCAGCCCTGTTGGTCGAGGCCGTGATACGGGGTGCTGGGCAGCCCCAGAATCACCAGCCGCAGCTCCGGCCAGGGTCCGGCTAGCAGGGCGAAGGCCTCCACGAGACGGTCAAATCCTTTCTGAAAGGCCTTGGTGCCGGCGGCCAGGAGGACTGGCGCAGACTGGGGCAGCCAGTCGGCGGGCTCCAGATGGGGCTCCAGGGCTGGCAAGGGCCAAACCACCGGGTTGGGAAGCAGCAGCTGATGGGTGGCGCCGCAGTGGCGCCGCAGCCAGTCGCCGCTGGCGCGGGTTTGCACCACATGCAAGTTGGCCCAGGGATAGGCCAACCGCCTCAGCCCCCGCCAGAGCAGGGAGGGCGGCTTGGCCGGGGGATAGTTGCGCTCCGACACCACACAGGCCAGGTCCAGACCCCGGCAGGCCAGCAGCACCTTCACGGCCGGGAGGGTCGTGACGCCCACCACCACCTGAAACTGGCCCTGTTTCAGCAGGCGTCGCAGGCGCAGGAGACGGGCGGGGAAGGCCCACCAGCCCAGGAGCCCCATTAGCGGGCCATCGGCAGGCTCGAGCCAGCGATCCACCCCCTCTGGCAGGGGATAGGCATCGCTGGCTGGTCCACGGCGGGTCACCACCACGACCCTCCACCCCGCCTCCTGGCACCACCGAGCCCAGTGGAGCAGCACCCGCTCCGCTCCGCCCACCTTGAGGGAATCGATATAGAAGGCAATGGAGCGGTTGGCCCTCATGCCGCCTCGGCGAGCAGACTCGCGAAGGCCTTGCGGGCCTTCTCCTCCTTGCTCCAATCCAGGCGGGGCTCGAGCACCAAGATGATCGCCCCCAGGAGCTGCTCGAAGGAGGGGCGCTCCTCCACCCCATCCCTGCTCCAGGCGCAAGACCCGAGCTGCCGCATCAGCTCAGCAGCAAAGCCCCGATGATCTTCCTGGGTGGCGGCGATGTAGGGGTCGAGGTCGGGATGCTCGCTGGCTTGCCGCAACCTCTCGATCTGGTGGAGGGCCCTCCCGTAGCGCTCCCGATCCGCCGCGTGCCAGGCCATCACCGCTTCGATGGCCAGGCAGCGCAGGATGTTGCGGGTCATCCGTGCGGCTGAATCCCGGTCGATGGCATGGGGTTGGTAGCGCTCCACGGAATCCATCAGACGGCGGGAGCAGACCTCCAGCTGGGGCCAGTCGCCGAGCGCCAGGAGCGCCCGCAGCCGGGTGAGCTGGGCCGAGAACAGGAGCTTGGCGCGGTTTTCCCGGTTCGGCCGCAGGCAGTGGTAGGTGCCCGGGTCGGCCTCCAATTGGTCCATCAGGCGGCCCAGGGCCGGCAGGCTCCCGCGGATGGCCAACGGCTCCTTGAAATCGATGGCCCGGTAGGTGAGCACCACCAGGCTGTAGCCGCTGAAGTGGCTCGGGAGCGTGGTGCTGCCGGCCAATACTTCGAAGAGCCTCAGCTGTTCGGCCTTGCTTCTGGGGCGGGCGCTGCGGCGGAAGAGCAGCTGGTGCAGGTAGCGGGTGTCGGCCCTTTCCAGCCAGAGCTCCTCCAGCAGCCTCCGGCCCTCGACATAATCCCCACTGGCCACCTTGCGGGCGGCCAGGGAATGCATCAGGGCGGGATTGTGGGGCCACCGGCGTTGGAGCCGCTCCAGCAGGGCCACGGCCGAGGCCGGGCGCCCAAGCTTTTCCAGGGCTCCAGCCAGGGTGAGGGCGGGCTGGGCGGCGGCCACCTCCGCCAGCACCGCAGGCAGGCGCCGCCGGGGGGGGGTAGGAGGGCCGGAATCCAGGGGGAGCACCCCATGCATTTCCAGGATCGAGACCATGGCGGCGGTTCGGGCGCGGTAAGTGTGCTGGCGTGCCCGGTCCAGCCGCTGGGCCAACGGGGGCCCCTCGCCTGCCAACACCGCGCGGATGGCCCGCCGAAACGCCTCTGGCTCTGGTTCACAGAGCAGGGCCACGTCGCCCTGGGCCTCCAGGGAGGGAATCGCCGTGGCCACCACGGGACAGCCCGCCGCCAGATATTCGAAGAACTTCATCGGAAACATGTGGCGGGTGTAGTCGTTGTGGCGCAGGGGCAGCAGCGCCACATCCGCTTGGCTCAGGTAGGCCGGCAGCTGGGCGTAGGGCCGAGGCCCAAGGAGCCGCACGTTGCCCAACTGGCGCAGGGCCCCCACATCGGTGTTGGGGTCGGTCTCTCCCACCGGACCAATCAACACGTAGGTCCACTCCGGGGTGGCCTTGGCCAGGGCGGCCAGCATCGGCAGATGGAGCTTGTAGGCATCGATGGCCCCCATGAACAGCAGTCGGGGGTGGGGTAGGCCGTGCAGCTCTTCAGGGCAGGTCAGTGTGCCGCCCAAAGCCGTGCCGAAATGCTCCGCATCGGCCACGTTTCCAAAGGCGTGGGTGGCCGGATTGAGGGGGGCCAAGGCCCGCTGCAGTTCCGGCGCTGTGGTGAACACCACCTTCACCCGCCGGCAAAGCTCCCGCTCCGCGGCGTCCAACCGCTCCGCGGGCATGCCCGGCTGGGCCTGCACCCGATCCACGCATTGGTAGACCGTCCCATGAAAAGCGTCCAGGGGCAGGTAGTCGTGCACCAGGGGGTTGAAGGTCCACAGCAGGGGCTTCCGCAGGGCCACCCACCGCTGGGCGAACGCCAAGCCCGGCCTCAGGAGAAGCTGGTTGATCCGAAGGGTGAGGCCTGAAGTGCCTCCGGGGATCACCAGGGGCGACCAGACCCAAACCCCTTGCCGCACTCGACGGGGAGGACGGAGCGCACGACCGAGCCGTTTCAGGATCCGCCCCAGGTCGCTCCGATCCGAGCGGGCCCCCCTCAGCCCCAGAGACTCCACGTACAGCACCCGATGGCCTAGCTCAGCCAGAGCGACGGCCACATGTTGCTTGTTGGTCCAGAGGGGATGGTCCCAATCGGCCGTGGCCACCAGGGTGAAATCTGCCATCCCCAGTTCAGACCTTGTCCAGCATCGTCATCTCACGGAAGCTGGGGGAGACGGAGAGCAGGGTGTCGAAGTCGCCGCTGGCCTGGATGCGGCCCTTGTGCACCTCGTAGATCCGATCACACTTCTTCACGGTGGAGAGCCGATGGGCGATCACGATGGTGGTGCAGCGCCGGCCCACGAGATCCAGGGCCTGCAACACGTCATGTTCTGTCTTGTTGTCCAGGGCGCTGGTGGCTTCATCGAGCACGAGCACCTTGGCGTTGCGGTAGAACGCCCGAGCCAGGCAAAGCCTTTGCCTCTGGCCGCCGGAGAGTTTTACCCCATTCTCGCCAATCATGGTGAACAATCCGTAGGGCATTTCGCTCACATATTCGGCAAATTGTGCCGCCTCCAGCGCAGCCCAAACGGCATCGTCATCGATGGAATCAGAATCTTGGCCAAAGGCCACGTTTTCGCGGATACTGGCATCCAACAAGCGGATGTCTTGCGGCACCAGGGCGCAGTTGGCCTGCCAGGCGGGGATTTCTTCCTCCGTGAGGGCCACGCCATCGAGATTCAGAACACCCTTGGTGGGGCGAAACAGCCCCAGGAGCACATGGGCGAGAGTGGTCTTGCCGCTTCCTGTGCGCCCCACCAGGGCGATGCGGGAGCCGATGGGGATGGTGATGTTGACATCACTGAGCACGTCTTGTTCGCTGCCGCTATAGCGAAACGCCACATTCACCAACTGGATGAAGCGCCTTGGCATCACCCCATCGGGGCTGGGCACGCCGGGGGACGACAGCAGGAGCCGGTCGGGCTTGATGCGGAGGAGTTCGATGGCATCTTTGATCTCAGGCAAGCCTCCGCGCAGTTTGTTG
>JBIIJA010000259.1:0-4060 GCA_044234195.1 Cyanobium sp.
TGGCCTGGACGACCAGGTGCTGGAGCTGGCCATCACCGCCAACCGCCCGGATGGACTCTCCATGGAGGGCATCGCCAGGGAGGTGGCGGCCCTCACCGGCGGAGCCCCTGCCTTCCCTGCCGTGCCGCCGGGCCTACCCAGCGAACCCTTGGCCGTTTCCCCCTCCCATCAAGCACGCATGGAGGAAGGGGGGCTTTTCAGCATGACGGCGGTGGAGGGCGTTCGTGTTGGACCGTCGCCGATTTGGCTGCAAAGGAGGCTGGAGCGTGTCGGGATCCGTCCCATTAACAACGTTGTCGACATCACCAATCTGGTGATGCTGGAAACCGGCCAGCCCTTGCACGCCTTTGATCGCGAAGCCCTTGCCGCCCGCAGCGGGGGTGTGG
This sequence comes from Cyanobium sp., assembly GCA_044234195.1. Lineage (GTDB taxonomy): Bacteria > Cyanobacteriota > Cyanobacteriia > PCC-6307 > Cyanobiaceae > Cyanobium. The sequence continues at coordinate 387 of JBIIJA010000259.1, forward strand.
CCGATCCAGCGGCCCTTGGCCTGCGCCAAGCCCGAGCCGGGGAGCCATTCCTTACCCTGGATGGGGAGGCGCGCCACCTCGACGAAGAAGCCCTTGTGGTCACCTATGGCGATAGTCCTATCGCCTTGGCAGGCGTGATGGGCGGCGCGGAGACCGCTGTGAACGACGGCACGGGCGCCATCTGGTTGGAGGCGGCGGTCTTTCCCTCCCAGCGGGTGCGGAGCTCCGCCCGCAGCGTGGGGTGTCGCACCGAGGCCAGCCTGCGCTTTGAAAAGGGCCTGCCTCTCGAAGGCACCCTTGCTGCCTCTGATCGGGCTGTGGCCTTGCTTCAAGAGATGGCAGGGGGGCGGGCCGTCAGCCGTTGGCTGCATCGGCGAGAGGTGCGTGCGCGGGCTCCGATCTGGCTGGATCGTGATCACCTGCACAACTTGCTCGGCCCGGTGATGGCAGACAACGAACCGGTGGACCTGGACGACGCCACCATTGAGCGCACCCTGGTGGCCCTGGGCTGCCGCCTGGAGCCGGAAGAGGAGGGTTGGATGGTGGCTGTGCCCCCGTCCCGGGCCCTGGATTTGACACGGGAGGTGGATCTGATCGAGGAGGTGGCACGGCTGGTGGGCTACGACCGCTTCGCCTCCCACCTGCCCGATCCCCTGCTGCCCGGCGGACTGGATCCAGCCCAACAGGTGGAGCGAAGGCTGCGGGCGGCCCTTTGCGCCGTAGGCCTGCAGGAAACCTGTGCTCCCTCCCTGGTGGGGGCTGGGCAGGGCCGCATCCCCTTGGCCAATCCCCTCTTGGCGGATTTCGGCCATCTGCGCGACAACCTCCACGATGAGCTCTTGCAGGCTGCCCGTCGCAATCTGCAGGCCTCCCAGGCGGGGTTCTGGGCCTTTGAGATTGGTCGAGTGTTTTTAGGTTCCTCCGCCAGCTTTGGGGAGACGGAGTTGCTGGTGGGTGTGCTCTGCGGGGAGCGGCGCAGCGAGCGCTGGAGCAGCAGCGGCAAACCGAAACATCTCTCCTATTGGGAGGCCAGGGGTGTGCTGCAGGCCGCCCTCAGTGGCTTCCATCTCCCCCTTGAGGATCGCCCACCGGCCCTTGAGCCGACTCCAGGCGAGGAGGGACTTCTCCATCCAGGTCGAAAGGCGGATCTCTTTCTCGAAGGGAAAGCCGCGGGCTGGTTTGGCCAGCTCCACCCTGCCCGGGCGGCGGAGCTCGATCTGCCGGAAGCCACCCATCTCTTCCAGCTTGCCACCGGCCCCCTCAAGCAGGCCGCCACTCGCCCTGGACGCTGGATTCCCCAATTTCAGCCCTTCCCCACAGTGCCCGCCTCGGAACGGGACCTGGCCCTGGTGGTGGAGAAGGACACAACAGCCTCAGCCCTGCTGGCGGCGATCCGCAAAGCGGGCAAGCCCCTCTTGGAGCAGGTGGAATTGGTGGATCGCTACGCGGGCGAGCCGATCCCTGAGGGCCAGTGCAGTCAGGCCTTCCGGCTTCGTTACCGGGATGCTCAGCGCACCCTGACTGATGCGGAGGTGGAGGCCACCCATCAAAAGGTGCGGGAGGCCTTGCAGCGTCAGTTCGCCGCCCAGCTGCGCAGCTAAGGCGGCGGCCGATCGGGGCGTTGCAACACAGCCAAACACTCCACGTGGCTGGTGTTGGGGAAAAAGTCCAGGGGCTGCACACTGCTGATCTGGTAGTCCCCTTGGCTGCAGAAACGCCCCAGGTCGCGTGCCAGAGTGGCTGGATCACAGCTGAGGTAGAGGATCAGGGGTGGGAGGTGGTGCAGCAGGCTGGTCACCACCGGCTCCTGCAATCCTTTGCGGGGGGGATCCAACAGCACGGCTGTCGGCCGCTGCTCTGCCAGCGCCTGGTCCAGGAGTTGGGCCACATCCCCTTCTTCGAACCTGCAGCGATCGGCCAGGCCATTGCGTTGGGCATTGGCCTGGGCCAGCTCCACCGTACGGGGGTGGTGTTCGATCCCCAGAACCGACCAGCCCCCGTGGGCCAGCGGCAGAGAAAACGTGCCGATACCGCAGTAGCCCTCCACGATGAGCCCTCGGGGCTGGCCCAGGGCCTGCCGTAGAAGGTCCACCACCCGCTCCGCCTGGGCGCTGTAGACCTGGAAGAAGGTGTCGGGACCGATCTGGAGCTCCACTCCCGCGAAGGGTTCGAGAAGCCAGTTGCGTCCGGTGATCGTGAGGGTGTCGGGGCCAAAGAGCCGATTGCCGCCCAACGGTTGGAGGTTGAGGCTCACACCCACCAGCTCAGGCCAGCGGTCCATCCAGCGGTCCGCCAAAGGGGCCAGTCCTGGTAGATCAGCATGGCTGGCGATCAGGGTGAGCAGCCGTTCCCCGCGGCGGGGCCCGATGCGTAGGGCCAGATGGCGCAGTCCAGCCCCGGTGCTGTTGGCGGCTCCGTGGCGATCCACAGGCCAGCCGCTGGCCTCCAGATCGGCCTTGAGGGGGGCGATCATCGTGTCCAGCCTGGGATCGAGCACCGGGCAGTGGTTCATATTCACGATCTGGTGGCTTCCTCTCCGGTAGTAGCCCGCCCGGAGCTTGCCGTTGGGATCTCGTTCCAGAGGGATGATGGCCCGATTCCTGTAGCTCAGGGCCTCTGGTGCGGCTAGCAGGGGCCGGATCGCCTGGAACAAACGACCAATGCGTTGGATTGTTTCCACCACCGTCTGCTCTTTCCACCGCTCCTGCGCGGGGTCGCTGAGGGCTTGGAGGGTGCATCCACCGCAGTGATCGGCCAAGATGCACGGTGGCCGGCGGCGATCTGGGGACGGTTCGAGCAATTTCACGAGCTTTCCCACGGCGTGGCGGCGCGCCTGGTGAACCAACCGCACCTCCACGCGGTCGCCGGGAACAGCCCCTTCCACAAGGATCACCTGCCCCTCAAGCCTCCCCAACCCCACCCCCTCTCTGGTGAGGTCCTCAATCCACAGCGTCTGGAGGCTTGCCGTTCTGTCCTGTTCCCCGTCCATGTGCTCGGCCTTCTCTCTCGACCCTATCGGGGGGCAACTGCAAAGGGGCGTTACACCTTCGCCTGTTTTCCCTGGGCTCCCGCGGGTGAACTCGATAGGATCACCCGGTCTGTGGTCGCTGCAATGAGCGTCGTTCGCGATCTGATCCTTCAGGCCGATGATCAGCTCCGCTACCCCACCAGCGGCGAGCTTCGCTCGATGGTGGAATTTCTCAGTGGTGGCGCCCGACGCCTGGAGGTGGTGCGGGTGCTAACCGCCAATGAGAAGAAGATCGTCGATGAAGCGGCGAAGCAGCTGTTCACCCGCAAGCCCGAATACGTGGCCCCAGGTGGCAATGCTTTTGGCCAGAAGCAACGGGCCCAGTGCCTGCGGGATTACAGCTGGTACCTGCGTCTGGTGACCTATGGGGTACTGGCGGCTAGCACGGAGCAGATCCAGTCCATTGGTCTGGTGGGCGCACGGGAGATGTACAACAGCCTCGGTGTGCCCATGCCCGGGATGGTGGAAGCGATGCGCACCATGAAGGACGCCGCTGTGGCTCTGTTAAATAAGGAGGATGCAGCGTTGGCTGGCCCCTACTTCGACTTTTTGATTCAGGGGATGCAGACCAGCACCTGAGCCATCACAGCCAAGCCAAGGCCTTTGCCATCGATCCATGGCCATCCAAACCCGCCCTGGCGGGTTT
>JBIIJA010000155.1:0-5641 GCA_044234195.1 Cyanobium sp.
GCAGGGCCAGGCCCCAGCGCCACCGCCAAGTCCGCACCACCCGCCAGAGCCCCCAGCCCAACAGCACCTGCACCGTCGCCACGCCCCCGGCCCCCACCAGGGCCGCCATCCCCGCCAGCCACGGATCCCCAGGCAAGGGAGACGCCCCCAGCCCGATCCAAAAGAGGGGCCCCTTCGCCAGCACCACCTCCGTGCCCCCCCACAACCCAGCGGCCAGCAGGGCCGTGCTCAGCCGAACGGGGTCCAACCGGCGCACCAACGCCACCCAAGCCGCCACCAGCGCTCCCCCAAGAAGAGCGCACAACAGCCACAGCAGCAGACACAGGGGCAGGCTCAGGGCCGACGGCACCCCCACCCAATCGAGGGGGTGCAGCGCTGGCAACCAGCGGTGGCTGAGCAACACCGCCGCCAACCCCCAGAGGCCCCCGGCCCCCACTCCTTGCGGAGAACCGGCCAGGGACCAGAGCACCGCCAGGGCGGGCCAGAGCAGCCAGGGCCAACCCAACGGAGGCAGGGACAGGCCCGCCAGGCTGCCTGCGGCCGCCGCCAGCAGCAGCCGCAGGCGCCGGTCATTCCCCATGGTCACGACGTCGCGGCGTTGCCATTCTCAAGGCGGCTCCCATCCAAACCAACCCCACCATGGACCAGGGCAACCTGTTACAGATGCTCCTTCTGCGGGGGCTCGGCACCACCACCCTGGTGGCCGACCGCCTCCGCTACGTCACCCAGGAGTGGGTGCAGAGCGGCAAGCTGGATCCCACCCACGCCTCCGCCCTGGTGGAGGATGTGCTCAAGGCCCTGCGCGGGGAGACCCCGGAGGTGGAACACCAGGCCGAGCGCCAGCTTGAGCGCAATCGCGATCAGCTGCTTCAAGACTTGGGCCTGGCCCGCCAACGGGAACTGGATGAACTCCGGGGCCGCATCGATCGGCTGGAAAGCCAGCTCCGCCAGTCGCAGAACAAAAGCGAATGGTCTGACTGAGCCAGCAGGGCACCCCTCGATCGCCTCTGCCAGGGCGAAGGCCGGCCTCCAGCCCTGGCAGAATCCACCTGTTCACCCAGGCGTTTTAGGCCCGTTTATGCGAGACATTCTCATCAGCGCTGGCGTTTGCTTGGCCTGCCTGATGGTGGCGATCATCAGCCAGCTGGCGAGCCCTTCCATCGTCGAGGCCGCCCCGCCCGAGCCCACCACCGTGGCCTCCCCCGCTGCCGTCACCCCCCAGGGGCAAGCGCCAGCCGGAGACAGCAGGGCTGCTGTGGTCAGCTCGCCGATGGAGCTGGATCCCGACGACACCAATCCCTTTCTTTTTGCGATGGCCCCGATGGATGAGCCCACCCTTGCCCAAGCCAGCGCCCTTGGAGGCGAGATGAGTGCCCAAAAATCCCGCACCACAGCCAGCGGCCTGCAGATCACCGATCTGGTGGTGGGTGAGGGGGAAGAGGCCAAACCCGGCCAAACTGTGAGCGTGAACTATCGCGGCACCCTGCTCAGCGGCAAGGAATTCGACAGCAGTTATGGCCGGGGCCCCTTCAGCTTTCCCCTCGGCGCCGGTCGGGTGATCAAGGGCTGGGATGAAGGGGTGGCTGGCATGCGGGTGGGTGGCAAGCGCAAGCTGGTGATTCCCCCCGATCTGGCCTACGGCTCCCGGGGGGCCGGTGGCGTGATCCCCCCCGATGCCACCCTCCTCTTTGAAGTGGAACTTCTGGGAGTGGGCCGCTGAGGGTCGGGCAGCCGCCCTTTTTGCAGAGAGATCCGATCGTTAGGATGCCGCGGCCGTCCGGTCCTGCCGGGCCTAACCCTGCACGCATCCTTTCCATGGCGCACCAGCTGCCCGCCCTCCCCTACAGCCTCGATGCGCTCGAGCCCCACATCTCCCGCTCCACCCTCGAGTTCCACCACGGCAAGCACCATGCCGCCTACGTCACCAACCTGAACAACCTGGTGGCCGGTACGGACCTCGAGGCCAAATCCCTGGAGGACACCATCCTGGCCGTGGCAGGCGATTCCGCCAAGGCCGGAGTGTTCAATAACGCTGCCCAGGTGTGGAACCACACCTTCTATTGGCAGGGCATGAAGCCCGGGGGCGGTGGGGCTCCCACTGGGGATCTGGCCGCCAAGATCGATGCTGATTTCGGCAGCTTCGACGCCTTCAAGGAGCAGTTCAAAACCGCTGGCGCCACCCAGTTCGGTAGTGGTTGGGCCTGGCTGGTGCTCGAGAACGGCACCCTGAAAATCACCAAAACCGCTAACGCCGATCTCCCCCTGGCCCATGGACAGAAAGCCCTGCTCACCATGGATGTGTGGGAGCACGCCTACTACCTGGATTACCAAAACCGCCGCCCCGATTACATGAGCACCTTCCTCGACAAGTTGGTGAATTGGGACTTTGTGGCCGCCAATCTGGCCGCGGCTTGAGTCCCCTTCCAGGCCTGTCCCCCACCTAAGCGTTTCGGTCTCGGAGAGTTGCTCCCAGGACCGAAACGCTTTTTTTTGAGGGCCTTGCCCACGGATCTCCCTGGCCCGGCTGAGGGCGCTCCTCTCCTTCCTGCGGCGAGACAGCGATGATGTTTGTGCTCAGCAAGCTGCTTCCCCTGCTTGTGCTACCCCTGGGGCTTGCCCTGGTGCTGTTGGGATGGGGTATCTGGCGGCGGCGCTGGGGCCCGATCCAGGCCGCCTTCGCCCTCCTCTGGCTGTGGGCCACACCGCTAACGGCCCAGGGGCTCTGGCGGCTCCTTGAGCGCCCCTGGCAACCGCTGCTCCCGCAAACCATGCCCACCGCCGCGGCCATCGTGGTGCTCGGCGGAGGGCGCCACCCCGCACCGGGCCCCCTCCGCCGCACGGAATGGGTGGATGCGGATCGCTTTTTTGGAGGGCTGGAGCTCTTCCGCGCCGGCAAAGCGCCCCTGCTGCTCTTCACCGGTGGCGCAATTTCCCTGGCACGGGGCCTGCCCACCGAAGGGGAGGTGCACCGCCAGCAGGCCCTTGCCCTCGGCCTGCCGGCGAAGGCCCTCGCCGTCACCCCCTACGTGCGCAACACCGCCGAGGAGGCCCAGGCGGTGGCGGCCCAGCTGCCCAGGGGAAGCCGGGTGTTGCTGGTCACTTCGGCCTTCCACATGGCTCGTGCCAAGGCCCTGTTTTCGCGGCAGGGCCTGGAGGTGGTGCCCTACCCGGTGGACTTCCAGGCCCGCGGCAGCTGGGCGGGTTCGGTGCTCAAAGATTTCCGCTACTGGCTGCCCACCGCCGACGGTCTGGAGGGAAGCAGCCGGGCGCTGCGGGAGATGCTGGGGCGACTGATGAGCCGCAGTTAGCTGAGGGAGCGGATCTCCGTGAGGTCGCTCCCTTTACCGGTGAGGTTGCGAGCTTTCAGTCCGGACAGACCGATGGAGAGGGCGCTGTAGAGCAGGGGGTTGATGGTGGCGGCCTTCATCAGGCCAGGTTGGGCCGTGGGTTGGGGATGGGCGTGGTCATAGATGGAGAAGGCCCGCTGAATGGGTTGGTCTTGCACGGCGGATCCATGCCGATAGAAGTGGGCCGTGAGGGATTTGCGGGTGCGCTCGCTGGAGGAGGGCAAATCGGCCCCATGGAAGAGGTAGGAGTTCCACAGGATCACATCTCCCTTCCTCAGCAGGAGCCGCTGACATTGGGAGGATGGGTAATCCCGACGGAACGCCTCATCTTGTTCGAGGGCATCAAAGTTGTAGGTCGAGGGCTCTACAAGGCGGGCCTGGGTGTGGTCGTACACCTTGAAGGGGCCACAATCCTGGGTGATGTCCTCCAGGGCAATCCAGGTGCCCACCACCCCACCTTGAGGGACAGTATCGAGATACCAGCTGTCTTGATGCACCTTGGTGCCCACGCTGCGGTCAAAGAGCATGGTTTGCCAATTCACGAACGTGCCTTCCCCCAATTGGGAGGAAAGGGCCTGATGAATGGGCTGGGAAAACACAATGGCCTCCACCGCCTGGCGGAACCCCGGCAGGGCCCCGAGGAGATGGGGGTTTTGGATGGAATTGCGCAGGTTTCCGTGGGAATCCAGCTTGGGACCCTCAAACGAATTGGTGCCCTGGGCGCGGAAACGAAACCGGCGGGAGTGCTTCACCTGCTCAAGCCGAGAGAGCAGGGTGTCAATCAGGCCGGCAGGAATGACCTCACGCAAGACGACGTAGCCATCGTTCTTGAGGGACAGCGTCTTACGGACAGAAAGAGTCATTGCAGAACGTCAGGGCCTGATCTCTGATGTGGAGGTGAGCTTAGGGCCTATTCCCTCTGGCACAACCACAGCCTCAGGGGAGATCCACATGGCATCGCCGAAGGAGAAAAACCGGTAGCCCAAAGCGATCGCCTCGCCATAGAGCGCAAGCAAGCGCTCCCGGCCGATCAAGGCACTCACCAACAACAGAAGGGAACTTTTGGGCAGGTGGAAATTGGTGAGCAGGCCCTGCACCACCTGAAACCGGAACCCTGGCTGGATCACCAGGTTCACCGGGCCCGCATGGGGCTCCAACTTTCCTCCATGGAGAGCGGCCACCCCCTCCAAGCTGCGCACGCAGGTGGTGCCCACCGCCAACACCCGCCCTCCCCGCTGGCGGGCCGCCTCCACGGCCGCCACCAGCTCCGGACTCACCTCCACCCATTCGCTGTGCAGCTGGAGGCCCTCCAGGCGTTCCTGCTCCAGGGGACGAAAGGTGCCCAGCCCCACATGAAGGGTCACCGCAGCCCGCTCCACCCCGCGCTCCTGGAGGCGCCGCAGAAGCGCGTCGCTGAGATGGAGCCCGGCGGTGGGGGCGGCGACGGCCCCGGGTTTGGCGGCGTAACGGGTTTGGTAGCGCGCGCCCTTCACCCCTTGGGCGCCGTGGATGTAGGGCGGCAGGGGCATGGTGCCGTAGCGCTTGAGGAACGGCTCGATGGAGGGGGCATCGGCCAGCCCCGGGGGAAAGCGCACCACCCGCCCCCCAGACTCTGGATCGGTGGCCACCACTTGCAACGGCACCGGGGGATCAGAGGGCTCACCCGACGACGTGTCCAGCGACAAGACCTCGCCCACCTTCACCCGCTTGGCGGGCTTGAGCAGACAGAGCCAATCGCAGCCCTCAGGGGTGGGCTGGCTTGGCGCGCTGTGGTGCCAGGGCTCCAACACCAACACCTCCACAGACCCGCCGCTGGCCCGCCTCGCCCGCAGCCGGGCCTGCAACACCCGGGTGTCATTGACCACGATCAGGTCCCCCGGCCGCAATTCCTCGGGCCAGTCCCACACCTGCCGGTGCCGGGCGCCCTGGCCGCTCTCCACGACCAGAAGGCGGGCGCTATGGCGTGGCTCCGCCGGCTGCTGGGCAATGGCCTCCGGGGGCAGGTCGAAGTCGTAGCTGGAGAGCAGCCGATCCTCTGCGAAGGTCACAGATCCAAAGCGATCAGAGGCGACTCAGAGGGTGAGGCTCTCGGGGTTGGTTTCAATCAGCTGGGCCAGATCCTGCAAAAAGGCCGCCGCGTGGGAGCCGTAGATCACCCGGTGGTCGCAGGTGAGGTTCACCTGCATTTGGCGGCCCACCCGAATGGAGCCATCCTTGCCGGCGATCACCGCGGGCCGGGAAGCAGCCACCGCCAAGATGGCACCCATGCCTGGAGGGAGGATCGCATCGAAGCG
>JBIIJA010000157.1:0-5627 GCA_044234195.1 Cyanobium sp.
ATTGAGGCATTGAGGCATTGAGGCATTGAGAACGCCGTAAAAATTTCCCACAAACTCCAAGGTGATGGTTGCAAGAAAAAATCTCTGTCACGAAATCCAGACTCACAACAAATGCCCTTGTCGGACTTGGCTCCTCACCAAGGGGGCACTCTGGGTCAGCACGGTCGCCACGCTGAGGAGAGCCGCCCGATCGGGATGGCAATGAGCCAATGCTGTGGAGCCACGGCTAGGCCTTCACACGAGCCATGTCTACAAATTTTTCCGCAGCCGCTACCTCTCGGGCAATTGCTGCGGGTCATCTCGGAAAACCTGGCTCCAGCGAGATGATGCACGGTATCAAGGGCTTATGGGAGAGGCTGGAGATCAACGAACTGGGGGTTGGGGGAGCGGGTCACCCCCCGATCAGCACCTCCAGCGCCGCTGTCACATCCGGCTGGCGCATCAGAGCTTCCCCCACCAGCACCGCATCGGCGCCAGCGGTCTGCACCCGATCAAGATCGTCGCGGCTGAACAGGCCCGATTCGCTCACCAACAGCGCCCCGGTCGCACGGATCTGATCGCCAAATTGGGCCATGAGCCGCTCCGTGGTGGCCAGATCCACCGCAAAGGTGCTCAGGTCGCGATTGTTGATGCCGATCATCTGCACCCCACCAAGGCGCAACACCCGCTCCATCTCTTCGGCGTCGTGCACCTCCACCAACACCGCCAATCCAAGGCTGCGGGCCACCTTGAGCAGGTAGGCCAGATCCTGATCATCCAGGATCGCCGCGATCAACAGAGCCGCATCGGCACCGGCCGCCCGGGCCTGATAAAGCTGGTAAGGGGAAAGGATGAATTCCTTGCAGAGCAACGGCAGATCCACTGCCTCCCGCACCGCCACAAGCACGTCAAAACCGCCCTGGAAAAAGGTTTTGTCCGTCAGCACCGAGAGGCAGCTGGCTCCGCCCGCGGCATAGCCCTTGGCGATGGCCACCGGATCAAAATCCTCCCGGATCACCCCTTTGCTGGGGCTGGCTTTTTTCACCTCAGCGATCACCGCAGGCTTGCGGCAGGAGGCTTTGAGGGCGGCCACAACATCCCTGGTGGGAGGAAGCTTGGCCACCTGGCCCCGTAGCTGCTCCAGGCTCACCCGTTCGCGTGAGGCGGCGATTTCCCGATCCTTTTCCCACACGATCTTCTCGAGAATGTGGCGGGGTTGCTCCTCGGGGTGGGGGATGCCGTATTCCAGATGGGCCACCTTGACCGAGGGGTTGGGGGGGCGGCGACGGATTTCCATTTCAGGCCCCCACAGGAGCGGCCACCGCCATGGCCGCCTGTTTGTAGGCCACTTCCACCACCTCGCTGAGGGTGGGGTGGGTGTGCACTTCCGTGGCCAATTGCTGCACGCTCTGCCGGCGGGCCACCGCATTGGCGATCTCTTGAATCAGATCGGCGGCATGCAGGCCGTAGATGTGGGCGCCCAACACCTCGCCACTGGTTTTGTTGAACAGCAGCTTCAGCAAGCCATCGCTTTCGAGCTCAGCGAGGGCTTTGGAATTGGCTTTGAAATAGCTGCGCACGCTGCCCAGTTCAAAGCCTTCCTTCGCCGCAAGCTCCTTGGCATCGGCTTCGCTCAGGCCTACCGAGCTGATCTCCGGGTGCGTGAAGGTGGCGGCTGGGATGGAGCGGTAGTCGATCTCGCGAGGGTGGCCCAGGATGTTATCGATGGCCACGGCGCCCTGGGCGGCGGCTGTGTGGGCCAGCATCATCTTCCCTGTCACATCGCCCACGGCCCAGAGATGGGCCACGGGCTCGGCGCCTTCGCCATGGCTGGAGCGCACCTGCATCGTGCCGTCCACAGCGATGAAGCCCCGCTGGGTTTCCACGCCCACGGATGCCAGGTTGAGGTCTTGGCTCACCGGCACCCGGCCCGTGGCCACTAGCACCGCATCCACCTCCAGCGTCTCCACCGGCTCCCGGGTAGCCATGTCCACCAGTTCAATCTTCACCGGGCAGCCGGGGGTGATGGTTTTGGCGAGCACGCCGGCGCGGGCGTCGATCTCGCGCCCATCAATCAATTGGCGGGCCGCCAGTTTGGCGATGTCGGGATCGAAGGTGGGCATCACCCGATCGAGAGCCTCGATCATCGTCACCTCGCAGCCCAGGGCCGTGTACACATCGGCGAATTCCAGGCCGATGTAGCCGCTGCCGATGATCGTGATCCAGCGGGGCAGCCATTCCAGATTGATGGCCTCATCGCTGGTGAACACCGTGCGCCCATCGGTGGTGATGCCGGGAGGCACGAAGGGGTCGGAGCCCGTGGCGAGGATCACCTCCCGGGCACGCCACACCCGCTCCACTCCGCTGGCCTCCCGCACGGCCACCCGCTGGGGCCCCTCCAGGCGCCCCTTGCCCCGCAAGATGGTGACACCCGCCCGCTCCAGGGTTTTGGTGAGGTTCCCGCGGATGGTCTCCACCAGCTGGAGGGCGTGGTCGGCGATCTTTTGCCGCTCGAAGCGCACCGGCGCGGCGTGGATGCCGAAGGCCTTGAGATGCTCCGCATCCGCCAGCTCCCGCACCCGGCCGCTGGCGGCCAACAGGGCTTTGGAGGGCACACAGCCCCGATTCACGCAGGTGCCGCCCATGTCGCGGCATTCCACGATGGCCACCTTCAAACCGTGGTCAGCTCCGTGTTTGGCCGCATCGAAGCCGCCGTAGCCCGCACCGATCACGATCACGTCGTAATCGAAAGGTTCATCAAGTGCCGGGGAAGAAAAGTCGCTCACCAGGATGGGGGGCTCGCTGATGGAGGCATTCTCACTCCCTCATGGTCCCTGGGTCTGTGCCAAGGCGCCCGCGCCCAGTTGCTGGCGGCGGCGCTCGAGCAACAGGGGGGCTGCGGCAACCGCCACATTCAGGGAGTCGACCCCGAAGCTCAAGGGGATGCTCACCAGGGTGTCGGCTTCAGCCAACAGCTCCTTGCTCAGGCCCGAGCCCTCATTTCCCAGCAGCACCAGGACCGGGCGACGCCAATCCTGGCCCCAGTAGGGCTCACCGCCGGCAACCACTGTGCCCACAATGGTGGTGCCCGAGTGTTTGGCCTCCCTCAGCAGGGCCGGCAGCTCTTGGGCCGTGAACCGGCCGATTGGCAGGGCCAAGCTGGCTCCACTGGAGGCTCTCAACACCTTGGGTTGCCAAGGGTCTGCCCCCTCCACCAGCCAGAGTTGATCCACCCCCGCCGCCAGAGCGGTGCGCAGCAGGGTGCCCAGATTGCCGGGGTCCTGCACGTTGTCCAGGAGCAGTCCAAATTTGGGGGGGCCTGCCGGGAGTGGGCGGGCTGGGAGGCGCCATGGGAGGGTGCACACCACCCCGTCTGGCTGGCGGGTGGTGGCGGCTGCCTCGATCACCTCCGCAGTGGCCTGACGGCAGAGGGTGGTGTGGGGCACCTCCTTGAGCAGATCGGCGTGTCGCTCGATCCATTGCGCCGTGGCCAGCAGCAAATCGGGAGGGCGTTGCAGCCGAAGGGCTTCCTGGAGGAGATGGGTGCCCTCCAGAAGCAACCGCTGCTGCTGCAGGCGGCCTGAGGGCCCATGCAACTCCCGCAGAGCTTTCACCAACGGATTGCGGCGGCTGCTGATCAGCTCGAAAACCACTCAGCGCTCAGAAGTGGTCGTGACGGCGCACATGCATTTTTTCGGCGAGATGGATCTCTTTTTCTTGAAGATGGATGCCGCGGACAGCAGCGATTTCCCCATGGATGCCTTCGGCAGCAAGGTTTTCGATTAATTTGCGAATCACCTGTTCTTCCACCTTGGCTTCATCAAAGCCCGCAGGAGTAAGGCTTTCGAGAAAGCGGCCTGCTTTTTGAGCAACAACCTCTGAAGAATTGTTAATGGAAAGTAAAATCATGATTTGATTATGCGGATGGGGAGACTTGAACTCCCACGACATTGCTGCCACTAGTACCTGAAACTAGCGCGTCTACCAATTCCGCCACATCCGCGGGCGTTCAGACCACGACGAATCTTAAACCATGGCCTCCTGCCAGGGCTCAGACCTCCGCGCCTGCCCCACTGCAGGCCCCTAGGTGATCCGAGACAGTTCAGGTGGCGGCCCCTAGACGAGCCAAGGAATCGTTGTCAAGATTCGAGGGTGAATCGATGTTGTAGGCCCCCTGCCCATGGTCCTGTCCGTTGCGTCCTCCAAGTCGACTGTTGTTCAGCCCAAACTGGAGGTCATCGGAGGAGGCAGGCTGGCTGGAGAGATTCGTGTAAGCGGTGCCAAAAATTCAGCACTTGTGCTGATGGCCGCCTGTTTGCTCACCAATGATTCTTTAAATCTTCGTAATGTTCCGCCGCTGACGGATATCACCTCCATGGGTGAAATCCTGGCCGCCCTCGGTGTACGGGTCACCCGTTCTGGGGAGGTCATTGAACTCACGGCAGATCACATCACTCGGGCTGCTCCTCCCTACGAATTGGTCAACAGTCTCAGGGCCAGTTTTTTCTGCATTGGTCCCCTTCTGGCCCGCATGGGTATGGCCCAAGTGCCCCTGCCGGGTGGATGTCAGATCGGCACCCGCCCAGTGGTGGAGCATGTAAAAGGACTCAAGGCCTTGGGTGCCCAGGTCACGATTGAGCACGGGGTGGTGACGGCCGTGGTTCCCGGCGCCAGCCAGCGGTTGAAGGGAGGCCATATCCACTTGGATTGCCCCAGCGTGGGTGCCACGGAAACGCTCATGATGGCTGCAACCCTCGCCGATGGCGAAACAGTTATTGAAAACGCGGCCCAAGAGCCTGAAGTGGTGGACCTGGCCCGCTTGCTCCAGGCCATGGGTGCCCGAATTACTGGTGAGGGCACTCCCACTATCACGATCGATGGCGTACGCACTCTCCACGGCACTGACTACGAAGTCATCCCCGATCGCATCGAGGCTGGCACGTTCCTCCTCGCCGCCGCGATCACCCGCTCCTCCCTGCTGGTCACGCCTGTCATCCCTGAGCATCTTGGGGCCGTGCTCACCAAGCTTGAGAATTGCGGCTGCACCCTGGAGCCTGAAGAAAGGGGTCTGCGCATCACGGCCCACGACATTCAGGCCATCGACTTGCGCACGCAGCCCTTCCCGGGTTTTCCCACCGATTTGCAAGCGCCCTTCATGAGCCTTCTGGCGACGGCCAAGGGCACCAGCCTGGTGGTGGAGAACATTTTTGAAAACCGCATGCAACATGTGGCCGAACTGCAGCGGATGGGGGCCTCGATCCGCCTCCAGGGCAATACGGCCTGTGTGGAGGGCGTGTCTCAATTGAGTGGTGCACCCGTGCAGGGCACCGATCTGCGGGCCTCGGCCGCCATGGTGCTGGCCGGTTTGGCGGCCCATGGCACCACCACGGTGAGGGGTCTGGAATATTTGGATCGGGGCTACGCCCACCTTGAGCAAAAGCTCAATGCGGTTGGCGCCTCCATTCGCCGTGTCTCAGGCGACGCATGAAATCGGGAACGATGGTTCCCTTGGCCCTCTAGATTCGAAAAGCGGGAGCGTGCCGGAATTGGTAGACGGACTCGACTCAAAATCGAGCGCCTTCGGGCATGTGGGTTCGAGTCCCACCGCTCCCATCCCTACCGCCGCGGTGCCATCCGCGGTCATGGAC
>JBIIJA010000159.1:0-5526 GCA_044234195.1 Cyanobium sp.
TGAGGCCCGTTTAATCTGTGCGTTGCCCCCAGGATGTTTCCTGCCCCCCCCCCGGGTGCACTCTGAGGTGATCGCCATCGATCCTTTCCCGCCCGATCGCAGGCTTCCCCAGGAGCAGGCTTGCACCCTTGAACAGCTGTTGCGGCGCGCGTTTGCCGCTCGGCGAAAGATGCTGCGCAACAGCTTGGCGGGGGTGTTGCCCGAAGAGCAGCTGGTGCAGCTGGCGAGCGAGGCTGGGGTGAGCCTTCAGGCCAGGCCCCAGGATCTCTCCCTCCAGCAGTGGGTGGGGCTGGCCACCGGCTTGAATCGTGCCCCAGTCTCCGGGGGTCAAGCCCCCCTGCCCCATGGCTGATTGCCGCGTCATCGCTCCAGCCAAGATCAACTTGCATTTGGAGGTGCTCGGCCTGCGAGCCGATGGCTACCACGAGCTGGCGATGCTGATGCAGTCGATCGATTTGGTGGATCAGCTGCACTTCCAGGACAGTGCCAATGGGCAGATCACCCTCCGCTGTGACCGCCCAGGCGTGCCCCTTGGGCCAGACAACTTGATCCTGCAGGCAGCTGAGCGTCTGCAGGCGAGGGCAGGCCAGAGGGAACTGGGGGTGGCGATCACGCTGCAGAAACACATCCCCATCGGTGCTGGCCTGGCTGGAGGCTCCACGGATGCTGCCGCCACCTTGGTGGGCCTGGATGCCCTCTGGGGATTGGCCACGCCCCGCTCCGTTCTTCTGGAGCTGGCGGCGGAGTTGGGCTCCGATGTGCCTTTTTGTCTGGACGGGGGCGCCCAGCTTTGCTTTGGCCGAGGGGAGCGGCTGGAGGCGTGCCCCCGCACTCCTTTGTCCTATGGCGTGCTCCTGCTGAAACATCCGCAGGTGAGCGTGTCGACCCCCTGGGCCTACGGGCGCTGCCGGGAGTGGCGTGGGGATTTCTATCTCAGCCACGAGGCCGACTTCGAGCAACGGCGAGAGGCCCTGCGCGAGAGCCCCTTGCTTGCAGCGCTGGACGGGGGAGGCCCCTTCCCCCCCTTGCGAAACGACCTGCAGGCCGTGGTGGCTCCAGAGGTGCCATCGGTGGCCCTTGCTCTGGAGCTTCTCAGCCAAGGCCCTGCTCCCCTGGCCGTGGCCATGAGCGGTTCCGGCCCCACGGTGTTTGCCCTCTATGACAGCCCGCAGGCCGCCGGGATCGCCCAGCAGACCCTGGCTGATGCGTTGGCGACTGGGGGACTGGAGAGCTGGTGCTGCGGCCTGAGGGCCTCAGGTGTCACCCTGGTGGAGCCAGGCACCCCCCCATGAGCGATTCGATCCCTCCAAGCACACCCTCCAGCAGCCAGGCCCTCACAACGGAGAATGGGGACCCGTCCTCCGGATTGCGCAAGGGTCCCCTGAGTTTTCTCAGCGGTGCCCTCACCAGTGGGTTGCTGGCCTGGTTCTCCCTCTCCCTCAGTCGCAGGGTGGTGGCCTATTACGGAGCCCACCCCCCCCACTACAGCACCCAGGTGGCCCAGAGCATCGCCACGGCGGTGAAAACCCTCGTGGTGGGAATGGCTTTTCTGGCCACGTTCAGCTTTGCCTTCGTGGGCATCGGGCTGTTCCTCACCTTTCTCCGTAGCCTCTGGAGCGCACCCGCCACCCAAAGGGATGCAGGCGAGCAGCGATCTTCTTAGGATCAGTAGGCTGCTCCTCGAAGGCCATGACCCCTCACGATCTGGGCCTGCTGGTGGTGCTCCTGCTCCCGGGCATGCTGCTCTCCGTGCTCCTTCTCAGCACCTTTGCGGCCGGCGGCTGAGATAGGTTGGCCACACTTGTGGCAGCAGCCTTCGCCGTGGCCGAAACCCTGCTTTTCAATGCTCTTCGCGAAGCCATCGATGAGGAGATGGCCCGCGACCCCCATGTCTGTGTGATTGGCGAAGACGTAGGCCACTACGGGGGTTCCTACAAAGTCACCAAAGATCTCTATAAGAAATACGGGGAGTTTCGAGTTCTGGATACGCCTATCGCCGAAAATAGCTTTACGGGCATGGCCGTTGGGGCAGCCATGACGGGCTTGCGGCCGATCGTGGAAGGGATGAACATGGGCTTCCTTCTGCTGGCCTTCAATCAGATTTCCAACAACATGGGAATGCTCCGCTACACCAGTGGAGGCAACTACACCATTCCCACTGTGGTGCGGGGTCCCGGTGGGGTTGGCCGTCAGCTGGGTGCGGAGCACAGCCAGCGCCTGGAGGCTTACTTCCATGCCATTCCTGGCATCAAGATTGTGGCTTGCAGCACCCCGACAAATGCCAAGGGACTGCTGAAAGCTGCGATACGTGACAATAACCCAGTGGTCTTTTTTGAGCACGTCTTGCTTTACAACTTGTCCGAAGATCTGCCGGAGGGTGAATACGTCTGTGCCCTCGACCAGGCTGAGGTCGTGCGCGAGGGCAAGGATGTCACGGTTCTCACCTATTCAAGAATGCGTCATCACTGCCTGAAGGCGATCGAGCAACTCGAGCAGGAAGGGGTGGATGTGGAACTCATCGATTTGATCAGTCTCAAGCCTTTTGACCTTGACACGATTTGCCGCTCTATTCGCAAAACCCATCGTGTGATGGTGGTCGAGGAATGCATGAAGACGGGCGGGATCGGAGCGGAATTGATCGCCCTGGTGACCGAGCACTGCTTTGACGATCTCGACTGCCGTCCAGTGCGTCTGTCCTCCCAGGACATCCCCACCCCCTACAACGGCAATTTAGAAAATCTCACCATCATTCAGCCCCATCAAATTGTTGAGGCGGCTCGTCAACTCAAGCTTGGCCTGATCTGACATGGCACGATCCCAGGGCTGGCTTGCTCTCATTCTCGTTCTGGCCATCTCCGCCGGATTTGCTCTGGCAACCGCTGGTCTCCGTCTCGGTTTGGATTTGCGGGGGGGCAGTCAGCTCACCCTGCAGGTGCTTCCGGCTGGCTCCATCACCCGGGTGGAGCAGGAGCAGTTGGAGGCCGTGAAGGATGTGCTGGAACGCCGTGTGAATGGGCTGGGTGTGGCTGAATCCACCCTGCAGACCGTGGGCAACGACCAATTGGTGTTGCAGCTCCCAGGGGAGCAGGATCCCACCCGAGCGGCCAAGGTGCTCGGCACCACTGCCCTGCTGGAATTCCGCCCCCAGAGCCCTGGAAGTGAAAAGGAGTTTCGCTCCCTCCTCCCCCTAAAGCGCCAGGTGGAGGCAGTCCTGCGCAGCCGTCGCGACCCTCCCAGCGCCGACCCCAACCAGCCCCCTCCTCCCGAACTCTCCGCTGAGGATTTGCGCAAGGCCTTGGTGGGCTTGGGACTCTCTGTTCCAGAAGGCAGCTCAGAAGTGGAGCAGCTTCAGATCCTGGAAAAGGAGGTGAATCGGCGCATGGTTGCGCTGTATGACCCCCCCGCGCTCACCGGCAAAGACCTCACCGGTGCGGGACGAGCCCAGCAGGCCAGTGGCTCGGCTTGGGATGTCACCTTGAATTTCAATCGCGAGGGCGGCGATAAATTTGCAGCCCTCACCAAGGGCCTCGCGGGCTCCAATCGGGTTCTTGGGATTGTGCTGGATGGCCGCTCCATCAGCGAAGCCACCGTGGGTGAGCAGTTCAAGGTGGCGGGCATCACTGGAGGCGCTGCCAGCATCACCGGCAATTTCACTGCCGAAGAGGCCCGCGATCTCGAAGTGCAATTACGCGGCGGCTCCCTGCCCCTGCCTGTGAAAATCGTGGAGGTCCGCACCGTGGGTCCCTCCCTCGGGGAGGCCAACATTCGTCGCAGTCTTCTGGCTGGTTTGGCGGGTCTTGCCCTGGTGGGGCTCTTCATGGCTGTGGTGTATCGCCTTCCCGGTGTGGTGAGCGTTGTGGCTTTGAGCCTTTATGCGCTCTTCAACTTGGCCATCTATGCCCTCATCCCCGTCACCCTCACCCTGCCAGGAATTGCCGGCTTCATCCTCTCGGTGGGGATGGCAGTGGATGCCAATGTGCTGATCTTTGAGCGGGTGAAAGAGGAGCTGCGAGCGGGCAACACCCTGATCCGTTCCATCGATTCCGGGTTTTCCCTGGCCTTCTCTTCCATTCTTGATGGCCATGTCACAGGCCTGATCAGTTGTGCCGCCCTCTTTTTCCTCGGAACGGGGCTCGTGAAAGGGTTTGCGGTCACTCTGGCCATCGGCCTGCTCTTGAGCCTGTTCACTGCCCTCACTTGCACCCGCACCCTCTTGCGAGTGCTCATGAGCTATCCGGCCCTGCGCCGAGCCACCTATTTCCTGCCGGCCAACAAGTTGCCAGCAGGCGCTGCCTGAGGAGACATCCCCTTGACCCATCCTGAACCCCGATTCCGCATCAACCGTCATCGCCGCTTGGCCTGGTGGGGCTCCGCCCTGGCCTCTGCCCTGAGCTTGCTCGGATTGGCGCTCTGTTGGCTGAATCCTGCGATCGGCAGCCCCCTGAAGCCTGGCCTGGATTTCACGGGAGGAACCCAGATCCAGCTGCAGCGGGATTGCGGAGCGGCCTGTCAAAACCTCAAAGCGGCTGATGTGCAAAAGCAATTGGAGGGCCTCAGCCTGACGGCCGAACCCGGAACCCAGCCCCCCAACTTGGCGAGTTCCTCCGTGCAGGTGCTCGATGGCGGGCGCTCGGTGGTGCTGCGGGCGCCCGCCCTGAGCCCCGCTCAGGGGCAAGCCCTGATCGAGGGGCTCAAACCCGTGTTGGGACCCTTGAGCGGCAAGGGCACCTCTGTGGACACCATTGGCCCCACCTTGGGTTCCCGCCTGCTGCGGGGCAGTTTGCTGTCCCTGGTGGTGAGTTTTGCGGCCATCGCCGTTTATATCAGCCTTCGCTACAGCGGGGTCTTTGCCTTGTTAGCCCTGGTCTGTCTCGCCCACGACGTGCTGATCACCAGTGGTCTGTTTGCTTGGCTTGGATTGCTGAAGGGCGTGGAAGTGGATTCCCTCTTTGCCGTCGCCCTGATCACCGTTGCGGGTTATTCGGTCACCGACACCGTGGTCGTTTACGACAGGATTCGGGAGCAGAAAACCGCCCTGGCTGATCTTCCCTTGGCTGAGCAAGTGGACGTCGCTGTGGACGCCACCCTCACCCGCTCGCTTTACACCTCCCTCACCACCCTTCTTCCCCTGCTGGGTTTGATCTTTTTTGGCGGGAGCAGCTTGTTTTGGTTTGCCATCGCTCTGGCCGTGGGAATTGCGGTTGGGAGCTGGTCGAGTATTGGGTTGGCTCCCACCTTGCTCCCCCTCTTGTCTCGTTCATGAGATGGGCATTAACGGTCGGAAGAAGTGGCCTGCGGTGCCCATCCTGCTCCTGTTGCTTGCCTTCCTGGATCTGAAGTCGGAACTGAGGCTCCTGCTCGATCACTTCACCTTCACCACGCTGGTCGCCGCCATCCAAAGCCATCTTCTAGCGGTCACTGTCTTGGCTCTCGTGCCATCTCTTGGGCGGATCTATCAACGGGATCAGGCTTAAGAGGGGATGACTTTCGCTTCAGCCCGCATCCCATTGGTCCATCACGTCGTGC
>JBIIJA010000160.1:0-5516 GCA_044234195.1 Cyanobium sp.
CAAGCAGGACAAAATGGAGCCGCCAATACCTGCCAACCAATCTTAAGCATTGCCGGCCTCACATTCGGCGCACAAGTATTAAAGATTGATGACAATGGTTTTGTCACCTTTAAATTATCTCCTTCCATCTCTGCTGGAGTCCGGCAAGAACTTGTCCAGGGTTGCGGTCCTATTTCCATTTTGGCAGTCCGCAGTCTTGATACCGGGAGCGCACGAGTTCGCGATGGCCAAACCTTGATCCTGACAGGTGTTCTCTCTGATCGAGACATTCAAAATGTTCAAAAGTGGCCCGTTCTTGGAGATGTGCCGTTCATTGGTCAATTCTTCAGGAGAAGCCTCGGCGGTCGCGAGAAACGCGAGCTCGTGGTCATGGTCACCCCTCGCATCATCAATGACAACGAAGGCGGCACCTTTGGTTATGGCTTTGAGCCCTCCACCCGCGACACCCGCCAATTCATGAATGCCTCCCCCGCCTCCACCATGCCCAACTACTACCAGCAGCCCTGAATAGGGCCTGATCCATGGCCTTGGCGCTCCTTCTGGCGTTCTGCATTTGGATCGCCCTGGGGCAGCCCTGGGAACGGAATGGCCTGCTGCTCTTCCTCGCCACAGGCCTGGCGATCGCCACCTGGCAGGTGAGCCTCCCCACCGGCCTCCTGGTGCTCACCCTTGCCGCCCTCACCTACACCCTCGCCGCACCCCTTCGGGCCCATCGCTTCGCCGCCCTCCAGAAACTGGTGGCCGCAGCGGATCAGCGCTACCGCAACGACACCTGTCACTTCCAATCCCAGTTCGGCACCATCCAATCCGTGCAGCTCACAGGGGATGCCCACACCCCCCGAATCGTCGTGCACTGCCGCACCATCGAACCCGGCGACGCTGGCTTCCGCGCGGTTGATCACCAGATCCCTCTCCACCCCTCGCGGCTCCCCTCACCCCGCACCCACCGCCAGCTCGCGCCGTTGATCACCGCCAGCGGCATCACCCTCCTCAACGACCTCTCCGTGGAAGCCAAGGCCATCCGCGCCGCCATGGAAGCCCTCCGCGAACGCGACCTCACCCAACGCGCCATCGCCCGCCTCGCCGAACTCCAGACCGACGTCGCAGCCACCCTCGCCCTCGCCCCAAATAACGAACTCCTCCAGCCCTCCATCCCCCAACTCCACCACGCCCAAGAGCGGTTTGCCTCCGAGCAGGCCAGGCTCCAGACGGCGCTGTCATCCACCGACGCCATCCTGCGCAAACTGCATGATTTCCTCCAAGTGCCGGAGCACATTCAGCCCATCCTGAACTTCGATCTCGATGAGCTCTTGGCGGAGCTAGATGATCCCACCCGCTATTCGCAATTGGAGGAGCTTTTTTCCGAGGTGGTGGGGCTCAACGCCATCTATCGGGAGCTGGAGCGGGAGAAGTTGGCTTAGGGGGGACGCTGGAACGGCATCAGATGCTCGCATCACCCTGGGGACGGGCGCGACTGAGAGGAGCAACATTCAGATCAGGGGAATCCCAATCGTGAGGGAAGAGGCGGCGACCATCCCACAGCTGCCTCTCAGAGCGGCTGCCGTGGTGGCCCGTTGTAGATCACTTGGCGCACTGAGCGCCCATCAGGGCTCACCAGAATCTCGGTTTCCACCGTGGGGGGCTGGTCGAGTTGCTTCCATCCCGGCGGGCCTCCAAGGAAACGGAACAACAAACCCTCACCCGTGGTCTGCACCAGGCAGGAACCGCCCGCCTGCTCATGCATGCAGGGGGCTGGGCGATAAACGCCGAGTCCCCCATTGAGTCGCTCCGCTGTCATCCTCGCCACATTGGCCGCCCGCACGGATGGGTTGCCCACGCTCTGGGCTCTGACGGAAACGCAGAGGGGCGCCAGCGCCAGGGAAAGGGCCACGCATCCAGCAAGGCTTTGGCGTTTCAACATCGATGGCTCCCAACGACCCAGAAATTGTCCAGCACACGCAAAGCCAAAGCAACGGTGATTACAGCCCCATGGGCACCAAAGCCTTCATCGCCAGGGGCGCCAAATACTGCGCCAACCCCACCGCGCCGGAGAGCAGGGCACTGCCCATGCCATTGCCTGCGGCCTTCTTGCCAGGAGCTGCTGCCACCTGGCGGGAGGCCTCCTGGATCCGCTTGGCTTCCACCACATCGCCCTGCTGGGCGTAGAGCGCTGCGGCGTAGTTGAGGTCCTGCTGGGCCTCTTCTTGCTTGCCCTGGTCCGCCCGGCTCACCCCCCTGGCCAGCCAGGTGATGGCCGCTTCCGGGCTCTGGCGGATGGCCTCGCCAAAGAGCCGCTCCGCCTCCGGCTGGCGGCCCGCCAGGGCCGCCGCCACACCCGCGTTGTGCAGGGCCGCATAACTCAACACTCCCGCATCCAAACCCTGGGCGCCTTGCCAGTGGCTGCTCTCCAGGGCCCCAGGATCCAGCTGGGCCCCACTGAGATCGCTTTGGCGCAAATCGGTGCCCAGGAGCTGGGCGCCCCGCAGATCCGCTCCCCGCAGGGAGGCTCCCTGAAGGCTGGTGAACCGTAGATCGGCTCCCTTCAGCACCGCTCCATCCAAGCGGGCCTGGCTGAGATTGGCCCGCTGCAACATGGCGCCGCTGAGATCCGCATCCCGCAGGTCGGCCATCACCAAATCCGCATCCTGCAGCCGGCAGCCGGGGCACTGGCGGCGCTCGAGCAGCTTCATCACATCCCCTTCCCCTGCCTGGGCTGCCATCCCCCCCAAGGCCGCCATCAAGGCTCCCAGCGCCAAAGCTCGGCGGCCCATTGCGCCCAGCTGCCTGGTCCTGGCAGCTCGTGTCCGAACTGGGATGGTTTCGGGCCGAGGGCTGGCCATGGCCTATCTCAACGGAAGCCTTCTCCTACTGCCTCCAGCCCGGAGGTGCCTGGTGGGAGGGACTCTCCAACAGGCGGCCGCGATAGGGTGAAGCCATGAGAATGGCGGTGGCGCTGGCCACGGAAGCCGGCTGCGCCCTGGCGATTGGCTCCTATCCCCGCTTCCGCTACGACGGCAGTGGAGGCGGTGGCCTGGCCAGCGCCTCCTCGCCGCTCGTGGAGGGCTGGCAGGCCCTGTGCTTTGAACCGGCCACCCTCGCCATCCCGCCCCTGAGCCGCCACACCACCCGCTTTTTGGGGCTCCCCCTGCCTCCAGGCCTGCAAATCGCCATCGAGCCCCAGCACCTGCAGGGCCGCTGGCATCCGGAAAGCGGCGCTGTGGAGTTGCACTTTTTGGCCCGCTTCCGCCCCCTGGTGGCCATGCGGCCGGTGGCGCCCGAGCTGATCGTGGCCACCCAACTGGCCACCCACGCCGTGCGCGGCCAGCGCCATCAGGCCCAGGGCACCCCCCTCGATGGCCAAGGGCGGGGAGTGCTGGTGGGCATTGCCACCGTGGAGCCCACCGGGGAGGGCTGGGTGGATCGGTTTCTCGGCCTGCCGGATGAGGCGCTGGCCGTGCTCCGCTGCCAGCTCCAAACCATCCCAGAAACGCAGCGCTAATAAAAACGCGCAAACAGACTTGAATCTGGAAACAGCTTGGGCGATAGTCGATAACGCTAAAAAAAGGCGCCGATCTGCAGTGGTTTGGACTAGCTCAAGTTGGGAAGAGTGTCACCCCCTACACCTAAGCGAGGCTGTTTCCCAACAGGGTTAGTTCACATAGCCCACACAGAGGTGCGGGATCCGGCGGCTCTCTATGGAGCCCTGAGCAAGGCAGCGCCCATCAAGGTTTTCCACAGCCATGTGCCCGATCGCCTCTTCGTGCACCACGTGGGCTGTGTGGACGTCGGCGCGGCGGTGGTGACCTCCCACAGCGGCACGCACACCGACTTTGTGGTGGAGCACACCCCCAATCTCCATCTCGTGGCCCTGTTCCATGGCCACATCGCCATCCAAACGGCTGGAGGAGCCATCACCTTGGACCCCAACGGGGCCGCTTTGCTCCCCCCGGGCCTGCGACGCTCCAACGGCAAGCACAGCCTGGCCGCCGTCACCCTTCTGCCCAAAGAGGTGTCCGCCGCTGCGGCCGCCATGGCGGGCGGAGGCTGGGGCCTCCCCAAAGCATTTCCCAAGCTCGAGGGGTCTTCACCCCTCTCCCTGCCGTCCGGCCCCCAGGCACAGATGGTTCACCACCTGCTGCACACCATCAATGCCTCCCTCACCCTTCACCCAGAGGCGGCCAACCATCTCGCCCTGGATGACACCCTCCACCGTGCCGCGGCGGCCCTGCTCCATCCCCCGCTCTTGTCTGAGGAGCCCGCCGATCTGGAGCGCTACCGGGACACCGCCGGGCGCACCAGCTTCGACGACCTCATTGACTACATCCGCGCCCATCTGGATCAGCCCCTGCGCCTGACGGATTTAGAGGCCCGCAGCCACTACTCCCGCCGGGCGCTGCAATACGCCTTCCGCCAGCGGCTCAACACCACCCCCAAACAGTGGATTCGCGAGCAGCGGCTGGCCTTAGCCCTGGAGCACTTGCAACGGGACGGGGAGCGGCCCTCCGTGCAAGAGGTGGCGCTCCTCTGCGGCTATGGCCACCTCAGCCACTTCAGCAGGGATTTCCGAGCCCGCTACGGGATGAATCCCTCCGAGGCCCGGCGCCTCTAAGGCAAGCAAGGGCGGTGGGCCAGCTGATTTAGGCCAGCTGGCGCAGACGGCGCAACAGCCGCTGCCGGCACCGCCGCAACTGCCGCACCCCCTGCCGCCCCTGGGCCGGGCCAAACCGCTGGGCCTCGTAGCGGGCCACAAAGGCTCCCAGCTCGGGCTCTAGCTCAGGCCAACGTTGCCGCAGCCGAGCCGCCAGCTGGGGCAGGGTCTCCCCGGGGCGGGGCAGCCAGCCCTGGCGGGCGAAAGCCAACAGGCAGCGGTCGAGCTCGCGCCGCAAGGGATCGCCCATCCCCCGCCGCCGGAGCCACCCCAACAGGGCCAGTCCCCCCACCAGAGCCACCGCCACCGCCCCGAGCAGCAGCAGCCCCAGCCCCTCGCGCCGATTCCCCAGAAGCCTGGCCAGCAGGGCCTCCTGGCTGCGGGCGTCATAGCCGAGCCACCAACGGGTCCAGGCCAGATCCAGGCCCCACCACTGGTGCACCACCCAGCCGAGGGGATCCGCCGCTCCAGCGGCCACCGGCGCTGGAGCGGCGGTGGCGCCCTCCACCCATCGGCTTGGATCCACCCCCACCCAGCCGACCCCTTCGATCCACACCTCGCTCCAGGCATGGGCATCGCTCTGGCGCAGATCGAGATAGCCCGGACCACTCACCGGCTGCACCCAGCTGCCGCCCTGGTAGCCGCTCACGACCCGGGCCGGGAGCCCTGAGGCCCGCAGCAGGGCGCTGGTGGCACTGGCGAAATGGCCGCAAAAGCCCTGTTGCAGCTCAAACAAGAAGCCATCCAATGGTGCGGTGGCGGGCAGCTGGCCCGGCTGGCGGGTGTAGCGAAACGGCTGGCTGCGCATCCATTCCTCCACCCGCCGCAACCGCTCCATGGGTGGGCCCTGGGCCCACCCGCGGCCCAG
>JBIIJA010000186.1:0-5058 GCA_044234195.1 Cyanobium sp.
TGGCCTATGTGCGCCAGGCCTGTGCCTTTCTGGATCAGCATTTTGCGGCCATGGAGCAGCAAACCCATGGCCGCAGCAGGGATCTCGAAGATGAGAATGAGCTTTACTTTGGCGTGCATGAGCGCATGCTCACGGCCCGCCTCACGCCTCCGCTGGATGGGGCCCAATGGACCGGGATCGTCAGCCGCATTGGCGTGCGCGCACTGGAAACGGGCTTGGTGGATGCGGTGCTCTGCGTTCAGCAGAGCGCCGAAGACCGCTTCACTCCTGTGCCGATTCTCGCCCGGACGCCTGAGGAGGTGCTGGCGGCCCGCGTGAACAAACCCACCCTCTCCCCCAACCTCGCGGTGCTGGAGCAGCTCCCGGGTAGCGGGATTCAGCGGCTTCTGGCGATTGGGGTGGGTTGCCAGGTGCAGGCCTTGCGCACCATTGAGGCCACGCTCCCTTTAGAAGCCCTCTACGTGCTGGGTCTCCCGTGTGTCGACAACGTCAGCCGCGAGGGCCTGCAAACCTTTCTCAACAGTGCCAGCCGTTCGCCGCAAACGGTTGTGCACTATGAGTTCATGCAGGATTTCCGCATCCATTTCCGCCATGCTGATGGCCAGGTCGAAACGGTTCCCTTCTTTGGTCTGGATACCCCAACGCTGAAGGATGTCTTTGCTCCCAGCTGCCTGAGCTGTTTTGACTACACCAACGCCGGTGCTGACTTGGTGGTGGGGTACATGGGAGCACCCTTCGGTCGTCAGTGGATCACCGTGCGCAACCCCAAGGGCCAATGCCTGCTTGATCTCGTGGAGGCCGAGCTGGAGGTGGCGCCCGTGATGAGCCGTGGGGATCGCCGGCAGGCCGTGCAGCAAGGGATCGATGCTTACGACAAAGCCGTGAAATTGCCCCTTTGGCTCGCGGAGGTGGTGGGCTGGTTTGTGGAGCGCTTTGGCCCCAGGGGGCTTGAATACGGGAAGTTTTCGATCGACTCCCATTTCACGCGCAATGCCCTCTGGCTGCAAAGACAGCACGGCGACAGGGTCGAGCGTCACATCCCTGCCTTTGCCCAACGCATCATCGCTCGCTATCGCCTTCCTTCCTCGTGAGTGATCCCGCTGCGGACCCCTCCTTGACCTCCCCACCCAGCCGCCGGTCTGCAGGGGTGCTGTTTCACCCCACCTCCCTTCCGGGCACGACCGCCTGCGGCACCTTCGGGGCCCAGGCCCGCACCTGGATTGACCTTCTTGCCCAGGAAGGCGTGGGTGTCTGGCAGGTGCTTCCCCTGGCTCCCACCGATGGGGTGGGTTCGCCCTACAGCTCCCCAAGTGGATCGGCGCTCAACCCCTGGTTGCTGGATGGGGCGGATCTGGTGGCGGATGGTGCACTCAGGCCCGAGGATCTGGAGGAGATTCCTGGTGGAACCACAGAGCGCATGGTTCCTCAGGAGGCGGCGGCGAGGGCTCAAGCCCTCGGTCGGATGCTGGCCCAGCGCTGGCCTGAGCAGCCCGAGCAGGAGCAGCAGGCTTTTCGCCTTTGGTGTCGCCTCCAACGGTGGTGGCTCCAGGATCACTGCCTGTTCATGGCTCTGCGACGCCAGCAGGAGCTCCGTCCTTGGTGGGACTGGCCTGCCCCCCTGGTTCGCCGTTCCCGGGGAGCCCTGCGCGCCGTGAAGGCCGAGCAGCGGCAGGCCCTCTTGGAGGAAGCTCTGGTGCAGTGGCACCTGCAACGGCAGTGGCATCGTCTCCAGGATCAGGCGCGCCAGCGGGGCGTCACCGTCGTTGGTGATTTGCCCTTCTATGTGGCCCACGACAGCGTGGATGCTTGGAGCCGCAAAGGGCTTTTTTCCCTGGATCAGGAGGGCCAGCTGCGGGAGCAGAGCGGCGTGCCCCCCGACTACTTCTCGGCGACCGGTCAGCTCTGGGGCACTCCGGTGTACAAGTGGTGGCTTCACCGTTTCACGGGGTTTCGGTGGTGGATGCGTCGGTTAGAGCGCCAACTCGAGCTCTTCGACCTGCTCCGCCTCGATCACTTCCGGGCCCTGGAGGCCTATTGGAGTGTGTCAGGGGCGGCCAAAACGGCGGAGGACGGTCACTGGTGCCCTTCCCCCGGGGCCAGTCTGCTGCGCCGGCTCCAACAGCGTTGTCTGCGCTATGGACGCCTCAGGGAGGATGGGCGGCTGCCGCTCATTGCGGAAGATCTTGGGGTGATCACCCCGGAAGTGGAGCAACTGAGGGATGCCTTTGGCCTCCCAGGTATGAAGATCCTGCAATTTGCCTTTGACGGCCAGGCCAGCAATCCCTATCTCCCCCCCAACTACCTCGGCTCCCATTGGGTGGTGTACACCGGCACTCACGACAACGCCACCACCCTGGGATGGTGGCACCACCTCGACGATGGGGTTCGCGGCCAGGTGGCGGCTCTGGTGGGCGGGGAGGTGCACGCCCCCGGATGGCAACTTCTGGAGCTCGCTCTGAAATCCTCCGCCGAACTCGTGGTGGTGCCCGTGCAGGATCTTCTTGAGCTGGGGGATGAGGCCCGCTTCAACACTCCAGGCACCACCTTGGGTAACTGGAGCTGGCGGTTGGAGCGGCCTGTAGAGGAGCTGCAGGGGCCCTTGAAGGGGCTGGGGGAGATGGCCCGCCAGAACCATCGGGATCAGGGCGTTTTCCCAGGAGGCGCGGCCGACTTCAGCGGTGGGGTCACCGGCACGGAATAAACCCCGGTCTGGGGGGGGGTGGAGCTTTTACCCTCCGTTCCGGGGGCCATCGCGGGGGCAACACGTTCCACAAGCGCCCGGCCTCTCCAGCGCACGGCCGAGGGGGGAGGAGCGGGGCTCAGGCGCAGCTCGAAAGGGGGCAGCACAGGAAGAGAGAGTTCACCCTCCAGGCCTTCCAGCTGGGTGGTGCCACTGCGAGGGCCGCGGAGATCAATCTGGGTCGGCTGGCTGAGGTTGAGGTTCAGCAGCCCCAGGCTCAGGTCAGGTCCGCCTGCCTTGCTGACTTGTGTGAGGAGGTTCATGGCTTGACCCTTCTCCGCCAGCTTGAGAGGGTGAAGGTCGGGGAAGGGGTCCTTGGGATCCGGCTCGCTGGTGTCGTTGGAGCCCAGGGGGATGGGATGGACCGCCAGACGCCCCATGGAGGCCAGCCGATGCTGCTGCAGGTTGACGCTGTAAATGAGGCCCAGCACGAGCAGCCCATAGAGCAGGGCACTTTGCCAGCTCGCCAGCAGCTGGAGGGTGGCGGGGGAGAAGGGCGCCACCTGGTATCCTGCCCACCTGTCGCCCCCTGCCTTTCTGCCTCGGGCATGGGGAAGCACGGACTCCAGGCTGCCGGCGGGCAGATCCAGTTGCTGCTCCAACAGGGGCAGCATGGCGCGCAGGTAGGTGGCCTCAGGCAGACGATCGTTCCATCCCCCTTCCAAGGCCTCCAGCACGGCAATGCTGATCCGGGTGCGCTCGGCCAGATCCCGCAACCCCAACCCTTTGGCCTCTCGGGCCTCCCGGAGCACCTGGCCGGCGACCCGCAGCGGATCCACTGGCTTGGCGGCCATGCTTTTCCGGTAGGCCCAGGGGTTGAGACGACGCAGCCAGGGGGCGGTCCCGGCGCGGGGAGAGGGTTCGCTCATTTGACAGGACCGATGGCTATCCGGAGCAGGTCGCGCACAGGATGGCCCAGAAGATCGGCCGTGCGACGGATCTGGCGGTTTCGGCCCTCGCGCATCACCACCTCCAGGAGGGTGGCCTGCCGGGCGCGCTTCAGGGAACGGATCTCCACCGGCGCACTGGGGATCCCATCGAGGGGAACCCCGCGGCTCCAGCGATCCAGGGTGTCTGGGCTGGGGTGACCTTCCACCCAGACCCGGTAGGTCTTCTGGTGGCCGTAGCGGGGATGGGTCAGACGGAGGGTGAGGTTCCCATCGTTGCTCAGCAGGAGAGCTCCGCGGCTGTCCGCATCCAGCCGACCCACCGGATGGAGTCCGGCGTTGTGGCGCCAGTGGTCCGGTAGCAGGTCAAGCACGGTGTGGCGTCCCTGGGGGTCGCTGCAGGTGCAGAGCACCCCGGCAGGTTTGTGGATCAGCAGGGTGAGGGAGGAGGGAGGAGCGGCGAGGGGATGGCCATCGATGGAAATCTGATCCCGGGCGGGGTCGGCCTGCTCGCCGAGCCGGGCCACGATGCCGTTCACGCGCACGTGCCCCTCCCGCAGGAGGATTTCCGCCTTGCGGCGGGAGCAGTGGCCTGAGCCCGCAATGAGCTTCTGTAGCCGTTCCTGAGCCATGGCTCCATTTTGCTGCCTTGGCTAGGGCGGAGTGACTCCGAAAAAGTGGTATGGTTTCGAAACACAAAGGTTTCGCAACCCTGCCGAGATGCCCTCGATCTTTCTGGACACCTCCGCCTCAGCCCAAGCTCAAACCAGCGATCTCCTTCGCTCCTATCTGAGGGACATCGGCCGGGTGCCGCTTCTGACGCATGAGCAGGAGATCACCCTGGGCCGCCAGGTGCAGGAGCTGGTGGCATTGGAGGAGCTGGAGGCGGAGCTCACCCTGCGCGCAGGAGGGGAGGCTCCGAGCCAGGAGCAGCTGGCGGTGGAGGCGGGGTTGACGGTGCCATTGCTGAAGCGCCGGTTTCAGGTGGGTCGTCGGGCGAAGGAGCGGATGGTGGCGGCAAATTTGCGGCTGGTGGTGAGCGTGGCGAAGAAATACACCAAGCGGAACATGGAGCTGCTGGATCTGATCCAGGAGGGAACGATCGGTCTGGTGCGTGGTGTGGAGAAGTTTGATCCGACGCGTGGCTACAAGTTTTCAACGTATGCCTATTGGTGGATCCGTCAGGGGATCACGCGGGCGATTGCGGAGAAGAGCCGCTCGATTCGTCTGCCGATCCACATCACCGAGACGCTGAACAAGCTGAAGAAAGGGCAGCGAGAGCTGAGCCAGGAGCTGGGGCGCACACCCACGGTGAGCGAGCTGGCGGTAGCGGTGGAGCTGCCGGAGGAGGAGGTGAAGGAGCTGCTGTGTCGGGCACGTCAGCCGGTGAGTTTGGAGACGAAGGTGGGGGATGGGGAGGATACGGAATTG
>JBIIJA010000308.1:0-3439 GCA_044234195.1 Cyanobium sp.
CGGTGGATGAGGCGCATTGCATCAGCGCCTGGGGCCACGACTTCCGCCCGGATTACCGCCGGCTTGGCCATTTGCGCGCCCTCTTCCCCGGTGTGCCCCTGGTGGCCCTTTCCGCCACCGCTCCCCCCCAGGTGAGGGCCGACATCATTCGTCTTCTGGCCCTGCGCCAGCCCCTGGTGCAGGTGCGCTCGGCCCGCCGCCTCAATCTCTCGTACACGATGCGCCGGCGCCCAGCGGAGCCCCTGGCGGAGGTGCTGGAGGCCATCGCCCAGGCCAGGGGCGCCGTGTTGATCTATGCCCGCACCCGGCGCTCGGTGGAGGAATGGACGGGCCGATTGCGGCAGGCGGGTGTGGAAGCCATTGCCTACCACGCCGGAATGGAGCCCCTCAGCCGGCAGCAAGCCCTGGAGCATTTCCAAACGCATCCGCGCCCGGTGTTGGTCGCCACCGTGGCCTTTGGCATGGGGGTGGATCGGGGCGATGTGGGGTTGGTGCTCCATCTCCACCTGCCGGCCAGCCCCGAGGGCTATCTGCAGGAATCTGGTCGGGCCGGTCGCGACGGCCAGCCGGCCCAGTGTTTGGTGTTGTTTTCCCCGGGAGATCGGCAGCGTTTGGCCTGGGCGATTCGGGCTGGAGCCCCCGCGGATGCCTCCACGGCCTGGTCAGATCCCGAGACCCAGCGCCTGGTGGTGGCCCAGCGGCAGCTGCGCCGCATGGAGGCCATTGCGGAAGGAGAAGGATGCCGGGAGCAGGCCCTGCTCCGAGCTGTTGGGGAAGTGGTGGGAGTCTGCGGCCGCTGCGACGGCTGCACGGGCCAGCCAGCTTCCCAGGACTGGTCCGATCAGGCGGTGCTGTTTCTTGAAGCTCTGCGGCAGCACAGGTTGCGGGAGACCAAGGCGCCCTCCCTCAAAACCCTGGCGGAGCAGCTGGCTGGCCAATACGGCCGGGAGGCCGAGCATTGGAGCTGGCTCTCGCGGCGTCTCGTTCAGGAGCACCTCATCAGCGAAAGTGATGATGGGCTGCAACGGCTCTGGATCAGGAGCTCAGGGCTCCATTTCCTTCGTTCTCCCTGGCCCCTGCATTGGAGGGTGGAATCAGCTTGCGCGGCGTGAACAGAAGTCGTTCACCAGTTTGGTTTCCACCTCAGAGGCCGGATTGTTCCACGTTCCCCATTGGCCCGTGGGGGTGGTGCTGTTGATCTTGCGAGCTCCGCAGTTGATGGCGGTGTACAGGGATTCCCCCTTTGCGGTGATGACCGCGGCCACCATGCTGCCGCCCATGGGCTGCCAACTCGTCCAGTCCACCTGAAAGGGGCCATAGGAGCGCCAATCGCTCTTGCCCGTGCTGGCCTCCTGCACAGCGGCGGTCGCCGGTCGGGGGGCCGCTGCCACGGTGGTGGCTGCGGCTGGCTTGGGTCGGGGTGCCACGACGGATGGGCGTGGAGTGATGGCCTCAGGGCGTGGAGCCACGGATGGGCGCGGTTGGGGAGCGACGGTGGCGGAGGGGCGGACCGGTGGACTGCCTTTGAGCTGCAGGGTGCTGCCGGCATGGACGTTATTCGGATCGGTGATGGCATTGAGGGCCACCAGTTGGCTCATGGGCACCCCGTAGCCCCTGGCGATGGCGGAGAGGCTTTCGCCCTTGCGCACCACATGCTCACTGGCCCCAGAGGTGTAACTGAAGCTGGAGGGTTTGGCACTGGCCTTCGGGGCACTGGCGGCGGCGAGGGCTTGGCCTTTGACCTTCAACACCTGACCCACCTCCACATGGTTGGGATCGCTGAGACGGTTGAGGGCAATCAGGGTGCTGACGGAAATGCCATGACGATCTGCAATATCCGAGAGGGTTTCCCCTTCGCCCACCGTCACGGTTGTGGCGCCTTTGGTCTTGCCACTGGCCGTGCGGCTGTTCACCCCAGGCGGGAGTTTGAGCTGGGTGCCGGCCTCCAGGTGGTCGGGATCCTCGAGCTTGTTCAGCTCGATGAGGCGTTGCACGCTCACGCCGAGGCGGTCGGCGATTTCTGAGAGAGTTTCTCCTGGCTGCACTTTCACGGCTCCCGCCAAGGAGGGCAGCGGGAGAGCCAGGGCAAGGGCCAGGGCGGCAAGGGCGCTGCGCATGGAATCACGACATCTCAAGATCGGCGCACGTTAAGGACCCTTTTGGCTCCTATCCAGTCCCCCTGGGGCAATTGGTCCCCCATGAGCCCAGCAGGCCCTAACCGATCAGGCGTTTCACCAAGGGCAACTTGCCCGCATAGGGCGGATAACGGAAGGCGATGTCAGGCCAAAACCTCTGCTCCAGGATGCTGCGCTGGTGGGAAAAGGTGAGAAATCCAGTGCGTCCGTGGTAGGCCCCCATCCCGCTCTCCCCCACGCCTCCGAGGGGCAACTGGGGCACCCCCACCTGCACCACCACGTCATTGAAAGCGAGGCTGCCGGAGCTGGTGCAGCTGCGCAGCCGTTCGCGATCCTGGGCCCTTTTGCCGAAAAGGTAGAGGGCGAGGGGCTTGGGGCCCGCTTGCACCCTGGCGATGGCCGCCTCCAGGTGGGGCACGGTGACCATGGGGAGGAGAGGCCCGAACAACTCCTCTCGCATCAAGGGATCATTCTCAGGATCGTCAACCCGCAGCAGGGTGGGTTCGATCTTGCGTTGCTCCCGGTCGCGCTTTCCACCCAGCAGCACCTGTCCCCGGCGCTCTGCTTCTGAAAGGAGGCCCGCCAACCGGTCGAAGTGCATCTGGCTCACCACCCGGCCCAGGTCCGGGCTGGTGAGGGGATCTGGGCCGTAGAGACGGGTGATCTCCGCGGCGATCGCCTCCTGCAGGGGGGCCACCACCTCCGGCACCACCAGCAGATGGTCCGGGGCGACGCAGGTTTGCCCTGAATTCAGGCCTTTGCCCCACACCAGGCGGCGGGCTGTCGTGGCGATGGGGGCGTCAGCCAGCACGATCGCTGGGCTCTTACCCCCCAATTCCAGGGTCACCGGAGTGAGGTGTCGGGCTGCCGCTGCCATCACCAAACGGCCGACCCGGCCCCCCCCGGTGAAGAAGATGTGGTCGAAGCGCTCTTCCAACAGCTGGGCCCCCACCTCGCCATCGCCTTGCACCACCTGCACGATGTGGGGAGGGAACGCTTCCGCCAGGGCGTCGGCGATCAGGCTGGCCGTGTGGGGCGCGAATTCCGAGGGTTTGAGCACCACGGTGTTGCCAGCCGCCAAGGCGCTCACCAGCGGCTGGAGGCAGAGCTGAAAGGGGTAGTTCCAGGGTCCGAGAATCAGCACGCACCCGAGGGGTTCGGGATGGACTCGGCCCCTAGCGGGCCAGCTCCAAGGGGGAAGACCGATGCTCTGGCCTGCCATCCAGCGCTTCAGGTGGCGCCGTGTGAATTTGAGCTCCTCCCGCACCCCCACCAATTCGAAATAGGCCTCCACCGGGGGCTTG
>JBIIJA010000321.1:0-3291 GCA_044234195.1 Cyanobium sp.
TGACCAATCAGTTCCAATCTGTTCCCACGAACATCCGTGGTTTTTCCGTCAGCGAAGGAGTGCTCGTTAGCAGCACCGACTACAACGGCGACACCTTCAAATCGACCTTCCTCTACGATCCAATTACTGGTGCCCGCATTGAAAACAAGCCAAGCACCTTGCCAAGCGGGATCACAGGTTCGCTCGCCAATCAACCCTATGCCGCACCAACGTCAGAAGTGACGCTGGCTTCCACACTGAAGGTGGCCACCTCGGGCTTCGGGATCGTGCTCAGCGATGGTGTTCCCATGGCCCGTGACAACAGGCTTCAAAACGCGCGCTCAGCCCTAGGGCTCTCTGCAGACCGCCGCTATCTGACCATGCTCACGGTGGATCGAGCCCCCAATGCAAGCCAGCCCAGTGGCTGGCAAGGAGCTACAGATTTTGACGTGGGCACCATTTTGCTGGGCTTTGGCTCCTCGACCGGCATCAACCTGGATGGGGGCGGCTCCACCCAGATGGCCTGGTGGAACCCAGCCACCAGCCAGGCGGAACTGCTCAGCCAACCAGCCTTCGAGCGCTATGTAGGCACGTCCCTTGGGGTGGTGTATCGGCCCTGAAGACGGGCGGGCGGATCAGGTGCGTGAGAACCGCCAATTGGGCGGAGTGGGCAGGCTGAGGCCAAGCACGGCGATCGAGCTGGCCGGCTTCACCCAGCTCACATCCACTGGCAACTCATAGTGATCGCCCTCGGGCGGGCCGATCAACAGGCGGCCATGCTGCCCCTTGTGCACCGAACTGCCACCAGGAATGACGATGCTCACCCCCTCGGGCGACAGCTCGAGGATCTCGCAGGAGGCGTCTTGGTCGCTGCCCCCTTCCAGGCGCAAGCGGCAGGGCGGAGAGAAGGGCACAACCTCTTCCACAACAGGCGTGGAGCCTTGCCGCGCCCGAACGCGATGCAGCTCGTGCATCAAAGAGTCGGCCTGCTGAGCAGGGGTGGAGTGCGCGGAGGAAAACAACATGACCACAGGCCTTGCCCCCAGAAAGTCTCAAGTGAGTCTCTTCTCAGAATGGGGCTTGAGCGATCCACAGGCAAGAGATGCATACCGTCCTTAACCGAACCGCAACCAACAGTTACAAACTCCTTTGCCTACAGTCCCCGCACTCGTGGATGGACCTGCCATGACCACCACTGTGCCCCCCCAAAGTCCCCAGTCCCAGCAAGCCCGCCTTAGCCTCCAGGTGGAGTCCATCAGCGCCGACACCACCGCCATCCGCTCCCTGGACTGGGATCGCAGCCGCTTTGACATTGAATTTGGCCTGCGCAACGGCACCACCTACAACGCCTTCCTGGTGCGGGGCGAGCGCACCGCCCTGATCGATACAAGCCACCGCAAATTTGCCGACACCTGGCTGCCACTGTTGCAAAACCAGATCGATCCGAAGACGATCGATGTCTTGATCGTTTCCCATACCGAACCTGACCACTCAGGCCTGATCGGCCACCTGCTCGATCTGAATCCCGATCTAGAGATTGTGGCCTCCAAGGTGGCGATTCAGTTTCTAGACAATCAGGTGCATCGCCCGTTCCGCAGCCGGGCCGTTAAGAGTGGCGACACTCTTGATTTGGGGGTGAATGCCAGCAGCGGCGTGCAACACCGCTTCGAGTTTCTGAGTGCCCCGAATCTGCACTGGCCTGACACGATTTTCTCCTACGACCACGGCACAGGCATCCTTTACACCTGCGATGCTTTCGGCCTGCATTATTGCTCCGACGCGCTCTACGACAACGATCCCGGCGCCATCGCCCCGGACTTCCGCTTTTATTACGACTGTCTCATGGGTCCCAACGCCCGCAGTGTGCTGCAGGCCCTCAAACGCATGGACAGCCTGCCGCCGATCACCACCATCGCCGTCGGCCATGGCCCCCTGTTGAAACACCACCTGCCCATGTGGATCGAGGACTATCGCGAGTGGAGCAGCCAACGCAGTGCTGATGGTGCCTACGCCGCCGTGGGCTACATCAGCCAGCATGGCCTCTGCGACCGGCTCAGCCAGGCCATCGCCCGCGGCATCAGCAAGGCCGGCAGCCAGGTGCAGCTGGTGGATCTGCGCGCCACCGATGCCCAGGAGCTCAGTGCCCTGATTGGCGAAGCGGCCGCCGTGGTCGTCCCCACCTGGCCCGCCCAGGCGGACGCCGACCTGCAGGCCTCCATCGGCACCCTGCTGGCCGCCCTCAACCCCAAGCAGTGGGTGGGGGTGTACGACGCCTTTGGTGGCAACGATGAGCCCATCGACACCCTGGCCTCCCGCCTGCGGGGCCTCGGGCAACAGGAGGGGTTTGCTCCCCTGCGGATCCGCCACGTACCCGACCCCACCGACTACCAGCGCTGTGAAGAGGCCGGCACCGACCTGGGCCAGCTGCTCACCAAGGCCCGCACCATCGCCGCGATGAAGGCCCTCGATGGCGACCTCGACAAGGCCCTGGGCCGCCTCTCCGGGGGCCTGTATGTGGTGACAGCCCGCCAGGGGGAAGGCGACACCGCCCGCAGCGGCGCCATGGTGGCCAGCTGGGTGAGCCAGGCCAGTTTCGAGCCCCCGGGTCTCACGGTGGCGGTGGCGAAAGATCGGGCGATTGAAGCGCTGCTGCAGGTGGACGATCGCTTCGTGCTCAACATCCTGCGGGAAGACAACCACCAACAGCTGCTGCGCCACTTCCTCAAGCGCTTCCCACCAGGGGCGGATCGCTTCGCCGGGGTGGCCACTCTCGATGGGGTGGCCGCCGGCGGCCCGGTGCTGGGGGATGCCCTGGCCTACCTGGGCTGCCGCGTCGCCCAGCGCATGGAGGGCCCAGACCACTGGATCATTTACGCCGTGGTGGAAGAAGGCAATGTGGCGGACGCCTCCGCCACCACCGCCGTGCACCACCGCAAAGTGGGCAACCATTACTGATTGGAGCCGCCGCGTCCCCTGATCCCCCCACCAGGCCAAGCTTGATCCATGGCCAACCTCTCCGCACCGCCCACCACCAACGCCCCGCTCCCCGGCCCTGGCGCCACACCTGACGAGGGCGCCACAGCTGACAACAAAGATCGCTTGGTGCTCGCCCTGCCGCTCGATCCAGGCTTTCTGTGCCTAAGGGGCATGAGCCCTCGCCGTCTGCGCTTCGAGGTGGAATACGCCCTGGAGCGAGGCACCACGGCCAACAGCTTCCTTTTTGAAGCGGGCACAACCCGTGATGGCTATTCTGTGCCGCCAGTGCTCATCCATCCCCCCGGGATGACCTATGTCGAACCCTTTTTCAACGCC
>JBIIJA010000307.1:0-3444 GCA_044234195.1 Cyanobium sp.
CAGCACCCTGTCGCGCACGATTTGCACCTGCCTGAGGGGGCCGGGACAGGCATGAAATTCCAAGGATTGATCGCCGGTTGGGCGCTGGAGCACAGGCTGCAGCTCCTCGCTCAGCAGGTGCTCCTGAAGCTGATGCAGCAGGCTGGGCAGAGGTGCCGCCTTCTGGTGTCCCTTGGCCCTGCGCTGGGCGCGGGAAGGAAGGCGGGTGGGTCGCAGAAAGAGATCCTCTTCCCGTTCCTCGCTCAGTTGGGTGTCGCCTGTGCCCTCCAGAAGCTGTTGGAATTCCGCCCCTAGGCGGCCGAACCTGGCCTCAAGCGGTGGAGCTTGTCGCATCCACTCCCCCTCCAGGGGTTGGTGGAGGGCGAGGGCTTCGCTCAAGGCTGCCCTGCGCTCCCTGCAGCGTTGCCACAGCCCGGGGCAAGGGGTGAGCAGATAGAGGTCGACGGGTAGCCAGGCCGCTACGGCCTGCAGCAGCTGCACCTGGATGGGGGCCATGCTGCTGGGCCCAAAGAGCCGCAACCGTTCCCCGAGATGCTTTTTCAGCCGCGCTGGATGGCCTTCCCCAGCTCGCAAGCGGCGGATCACCTCCAGCACCCTCAAGCCAAAGGGCTCCGTCCCCAACCGCTCCCGGAGGCGGCGGTAGAGCCTGGGCTGCCAAAGCTGCTGGGGGGGCAAGGGCTGGCCGTCCACCCCGAGATCCAACCCCGCCTCCCACGGCTGCAGAAGGTCTGGGCGATAAAGGGCATAGTCGTCAAAGGCATCGGCAATGGCCCGAGCCAGTTCCCAGTTCGGGAGATCCACCCGTCCTTGGGAGGGTCGGCTCAAGAGCCAGAGGCGCAACAGCTCCCCCTGTGGCTCGGCCGCGATCCCTGGGAGTTCCTCAAGAACGGCCCACACCAGATGGATGGCTCGCCAGGGATCGGCCTCTGCTTCCCGTTCCGTTCCCTCCCCATCGGCCAGCAACAGCTGCACCATGCGCCTCAGATGGCTGCCGGGGAAGGGGAAGCGCAGGTGGGCGGCGATCCCGCCAAGGTGGAGCGCCAGGGATTCCCCCAGCCAGCGACTGGTGGGCCAGGTGTTGACCACCACTTGCACGGACTCCAGGGGGCCTGGGGGAGGGTGGCGAAGTTGGGCGGCCAACAGCTGGGCCAACACCTCAGCTCGATTGCTTCGGTACAGCGTCAGCAAGGGCGCGGTCCCATGGCTGCTCAGCGCATCGGTGCGTAAGCCTGGCGCGCCAGGTGGTCTCGGGAGCCGCTCCGGTTGCCTGGGGACAGCAGAGGTGTGATGGCCGGGCCAGGCACGCTGAGGAGATCGCCGGATTCCGGGCAGTAGGCGGTCAGCCGTCCGCCGTAACAGGCGCCGGTGTCGATCAGGAGAATGCGATCGAGGCGCCGCACATGTTCCGCAGGGGTGTGCCCCACAATCACCTCCCCATAGCGGCCGTCGTAGGCCTGCCAGAAGGGCAGACGAATTCCCAAATCTGGCGCCCAGAGAACGGGATCAAAACCGGCATGGGTCGCCACCCAACCCTCTCCCCAATAGGCGGTTGGCAGGGCCGAAAGCCGCTCCATCCATCGGCGGCACCGGTAGTGGCCCAGCTGACGGTAGGTGTCGCAGCCAGCGAGGGGAGGGAACACCTCCTCGCCCCGGCTGGAGAGCGCCTCCAACAGTTTCTTCTCGTGATTCCCCATCAGCCAAACCCCCCGACCACTGCTCACCAGCCCCCAGGCCAGTTCCATCGCCTCCTCAATTTCCGGA
The DNA here is from genome assembly GCA_044234195.1 of Cyanobium sp. GTDB lineage: Bacteria > Cyanobacteriota > Cyanobacteriia > PCC-6307 > Cyanobiaceae > Cyanobium. The sequence continues at coordinate 1,762 of JBIIJA010000307.1, forward strand.
CCCCGGTTGATCACGTCCCCCAAAAGCACAAGCCTGTCGCCGTGAGGGAGCAAGGCCACCAACTGGGCCAAGGCCTCGGCACAACCATGGACATCGCCAATCATCCAATGGCGAGGGGCAGTGTGCGGCGAAGGCATGCAGCAACCGTTGTCCCCTCCAGTCTTGCCTTTCAGGGGTGGTCCTGTCACCAAGCGGGCCAGGAGGGCGACGAACGTCAGCCGCTACGGTGCCTCAAATGCCAGCTGGGGGAACGGAGGGGGGAACCATGAACGTCTCGAAACAATCCGATGCCTCCGAGGGCCCCGACCTCCGCAGCCTGTCCACCGTGCAGCGGGTGGGACTGCTCGTGAAAGCCCTGAATGGGGCCAAGCGCACGAATGAGGCCCTTGCCCGCTGCAGCGATGGTGAGGCCATGTTGGAGGTGCTGCTGGATGCCTCCCAACGGCTGGGGCTGGGCCTCAGCCGCAATGATCTGCGCAACACGCCCCCAATTCGTGACTGGATTTGGTGGAAAAACAAGGAAGCGGTGTTCACCATCGGCGATGCCAAGCCCCGCTACCAGCAGGATGGGGGGCAGGGGCGCCAGCCGAAAAGTCCCCAGGAGAGCGGGGAGGAGGAAGCCCCCCGCAAGAAGTTTTTCGGGCTGTTTTAGATTCTTATTATCTCGATTTTAGATTCTCATTCTCTCGGTTTAAGATTCCTATTCTTTCGATTTTAGATTCCTATTCTCGGTTGGCTTCAGTCTCAGTTCGGCCCGCAAGGACCGTCCCTGGGGCGCCAGGCTTCAACTTTTTGTCTGCGTGACCAGGCTGGCCAAAGGATCGGGGATGGCCCGGCTGGGGGCCTCGAATTGCCCGCGCAGCACGAATTCCAGCCGCAATTTCATGAAAGTGATGAAGGTTCCATCGGTGGACACCACGGCAGCGGCGGGGCGGGGAACGGCTTCACCTTGCGTCGCCAGCTCAGGGCTCTCCAGGAAGGCAGGGCGCCGCACCAGCCAAAAATCGATGGGCTTTCCCGTCTCCTGGTAGTGGCGGGTGCGTTCACGCAACACCTCCTCAAGGGGTTCTTCCTCGGTGAGAAAGGCCTCGCTGGCGGCGATGAAGTGATAGGTGCTCATGGCTGATGGCTGCCAAAGAGGGGCTCGTTCCTTGGATTGTGGATCAAGGCCCGCATCTCCCTCACCGCCTGGCCCAATCCCACCGCCAGGGCACGGGCCACGATCGTGTGGCCAATATTGAGTTCTTCGATGCCGGCGATCGCGGCGATGGGCTCCACGTTTTGGTAAGTCAGTCCGTGGCCGGCATTCACACGAAGCCCCATGTGGCGTGCCAGATCACAGGCTTCCGCCAGCCGTTGCAGTTCCTGGGGTTGGTGCGCCCACCCCGCTTCCGCGTAGCGGCCGGTGTGCAGCTCCACCCAGCGGGCACCAGTGGCGCAGCAGCCATCCAGTTGGGCCTGTTCCGGATCCACAAACAAGCTCACGCCGATGCCAGCCCCCTGCAGCCGCTCCACCATCCCCCCGAGCCGGCCCACCTGAGCCACCACGTCCAGTCCCCCTTCGGTGGTCACCTCTTCCCGCCGCTCGGGCACCAGCGTCACCATGTCGGGCTTCAGCCGCAGGGCAATGGCCTCCATTTCAGCTGTGGCGGCCATTTCCAAGTTGAGACGGGTGCGGATTGT
>JBIIJA010000344.1:0-3067 GCA_044234195.1 Cyanobium sp.
AACATCTCCGCCATTGTGGCCTCCAGAACCGAGGGCGGGGCAGCGGCGAGCCATCCTTGGGGGGCTGACTGCCGATGCCCATGGCCCCAGCCTCTCCGAGGCCCTACACCCTTCTTTCCGTGGCGGCGGCCCTGGCCACCATTGGGCTCAAAACCCTGGCCTACAGGCTCACCGGCTCGGTGGGCCTGCTCTCGGATGCCCTGGAATCGGGGGTGAATCTGGTGGCGGCCCTGGTGGCCTTCTGGGCCCTCACCCTGGCGGCCCGCCCAGCGGATGCCGATCACCACTACGGCTATTCGAAGGCCGAATACTTTTCCAGTGGTCTGGAGAGCGCCCTGATCGTGGTGGCGGCCACGGCCATCCTGGCCACGGCGGGGGAGCGGCTGTTGCACCCCGAACCGCTCGGGCGGGTGGACCTGGGCCTGGCCATCTCCCTGGTGGCCACGGCGATCAACGGCGGGGTGGCCTGGGTGCTGCTGAAGGCGGGTCGGCGGCTGGATTCGATCACCCTGCGGGCTGATGCCCACCACCTGCTCAGCGATGTGTGGACCTCCCTTGGGGTGGTGGTGGGGGTGGCCCTCACCAAGATGAGTGGCCTGCTGGTGCTCGATCCCCTGATCGCCATTGCGGTGGCCCTGCAGATCATTTACACCGGCTGGCGACTGTTGCGGGAGACAGCCTCAGGCCTGCTGGATCCGGCCCTCTCCTCCGACGATCTGGCCAAGGTGAGGGCCGTGCTGGAGGCCCACAGAAGGGAAGGGGTGGCCTTCCATGCCCTGCGCACCCGCCAGGCGGGATCGCGGCGTTTTGTGTCCTGCCATGTGCTCGTGCCCGGATCGTGGACCGTGCAACAGGGCCATGATTTCTGTGAACAAGTGGAGGAGGAGATCACGGCGGTCCTGCCCCGCTGCCACACCTTTACCCACCTGGAGCCCATTGAAGATCCACGGGCCTGGGATGACGAGCGGTTCAGCTGGGAGGGTCCCCAGGAGTAGGCATCGTCACATTCGAGGCGGTGGGGGTGGCCCATAGGATCTGGCCATCCGCTCGGGCTGCTCTGTGTTCGATTCCCTCGACCTGGTGATCGATTCGATCGTTGCGCGGGAGGTGCTCGATTCCAGGGGCACCCCCACCGTGGAGGCGGAGGTCTATCTGGAGGGAGGGGCCACGGGCCGGGCCATCGTGCCCAGCGGCGCCAGCACCGGAGCCCATGAGGCCCACGAATTGCGCGATGGCGATGCCAGCCGCTATTTCGGCAAGGGCGTAAGCAAGGCGGTGGAACACGTGGAGGAGCGCATTGCGCCGGCCCTCTGCGGGCTCAGTGCCCTGGATCAGGCCGCCGTGGATGCGGCCATGCTGGAGCTCGATGGCAGCGACAACAAGAGTGCCCTCGGGGCCAATGCGGTGTTGGCGGTGAGCTTGGCCACGGCCCATGCGGCCTCAAGGGCTCTCGGGCTGCCCTTGTACCGGTATCTGGGCGGGCCCATGGCCAACCTGCTGCCTGTGCCGCTGATGAATGTGATCAACGGCGGCGCCCATGCCTCCAACAGCCTCGACTTTCAGGAATTCATGATCGTGCCCCACGGCGCCGGCAGTTTCCGGGAAGCGCTGCGCATGGGGGCTGAGGTGTTCCATACCCTCAAGGGCCTGCTCAAAGATCGGGGCATGAGCACCGCCGTGGGTGATGAGGGGGGCTTTGCCCCCGATCTAGGCAACAACGACGCCGGAGACATCCTGATCCAGGCGATCGAAAAGGCGGGCTACCGCCCTGGCGACCAGATCTCCCTGGCCCTGGATGTGGCCAGCACAGAATTTTTCAAGGACGGCCGCTATGCCTTCGGTGGGGGCAGCTACAGCAGCGCCGAGATGGTGGATCAGTTGGCAGCCCTCGTGAGCCGCTACCCGATCGTGTCGATTGAGGATGGCGTTGCCGAGGACGACTGGGAGGGCTGGCGGCTCCTCACGGAGCGGCTTGGGGCCACGGTGCAGCTGGTGGGCGACGACCTGTTTGTCACCAACGTGGCGCGGTTGCAGCAGGGCATCGAGCGGGGGGTGGCCAATTCGATCTTGATCAAGGTGAATCAAATCGGCTCTCTTACGGAGACCCTGCAGGCCATCGATCTCGCCGGGCGCGCGGGTTACACGAGCGTGATCAGTCACCGCAGCGGCGAGACAGAAGACGTCACCATTGCCGATTTGGCGGTGGCCACCCGAGCCGGCCAAATCAAAACGGGTTCCTTAAGCCGCAGCGACCGGGTTGCGAAATACAACCAACTCCTGCGCATTGAAGACGAGCTGGGCAACCAGGCGGTCTATGCCGGTGCGGAGGATCGGGGGCCGCGGGGGAAGGTTTGAGGCGCTTTCTTTAGGGAGCCTGGAGGCTTAGCAGTAGTCACTGCAGGCTGATCTCTAGGCCCTTACTCGTTATGCCTTTTCCCATCAAACACGTTCGTTGTTAATTCTTTTGCCTGAGCTGATGGATCATCAAATATGGTAAACCCTTTCGATGATAAGCCAAGCTATGGCCTTTCAGGAGTCTATGCATAACTTTTCTTATAAAGAGGTCAAGTTGAAGCCAGCTGCTAGGCAAATCCACGCTATTTTCATGATCAAAAGAGTCATCATAGGGATATAGAACGCAATCGGGGAAAGTGCTCCAAGATTGGCATTTGACCTCTGAATTGCCGAATAAGAAATTTAGGGAATGTTGGTTAAAGCGCCAATAGTCGTTTGGATATGCATGATACTCCCAAACCCATGGTGCAGAAACATAAATAAATCCTTTCGGCCTTAATAGCTTCTCCAGACAAGAAGCTGCTCTCCATGGGGCGACAACGTGTTCAAGTGTCGTTGAAGAAATGATCAGATCATATTTTTCAATCAGATGCTCAGGCGGTTCATGGGTCAAGTCAAAAATGTGATTTACATTTTCACCGGCCTCAATATCACAACCTTCCAATACAACACCGTAGTCCCTTAAAAAGCCATAATCGGCTCCAAGGTTCTTTGAAATTGATCCGGTATCAACGCAAGCCGACTGTTGGTTGAGCCCAAAAAACCGACTTCT
>JBIIJA010000310.1:0-3403 GCA_044234195.1 Cyanobium sp.
TGCACGATCAGCTCCCCATAGTCCAGGAGCACCCAGCGGCCCTCAGACTGCCCCTCACGACGCAGAGGAAGACGATGAACCTCTCGCTCCAGCCGCTCTTCCACGGAGCGGGCAATGGCTCTCACCTGCACGTCCGTGAGGCCGCTGCAGATGACAAACCAATCTGCCAACGAAGAGATGTCTTCCACCCGGATCAGACGGATGTCCACAGCTTTGCGATCGTCACAGGCTTCAGCTGCAAGCCTGGCGAGGGCCTCACTGGGTGATGTTTCAGCCATACACGTTCTCACTGCTGAGGGATTGCCGTGAACCTTGCTGCTGGGCCATTTCAGCCCTGGCCTTGCCCGCACTCTTGCGCAGGGCCTCCAGGCGGTCTTCGTAGAAGGCCCGTTTGCGCTTCTTGCGGCTCTGCTCCACCAGCTCCTTGAGTGCCCCGCCGAGGCTTTTGTAGGCGTTGGGAACGGTGTAACCAAACCGGCAGGCCAACTCAATGGCCCGCTCATCAGCCTGAATGGCGTCCTGTAACCGTTTTTCGGAATTGTTCTTGAGATAGAGGCGGTAGCCCGCAAAGCCCGAAAGCCCAGTGGCCACAAGCAAAAGCAGTCCGTCCTGCACCCACAACTCACCGATCGCCCCTCCCAAGCCGATGGCAAGGGCCGCCATTTCCCAGCCGTCGCGGGGGATGGAATCGTTTTGGATGCGACCCACCTCATGCCAGAAGAGGAGGTTGCGGTGGTCTAGGGCCAGGGTGTCCCACTTCTCCAGATCCACTTGAATCTCCACCTCATCCCTGCCGATCTCTTCAAGGGTGATCAGGGGAGGATCCACCGAAGCGGCTGCTTCCACAAACACCCAGCTCTGCATTTCCGGGGGAAGCAACCCCTTCAGGCGCTGGAGTTCGCTCATCGGCGGTGGGACGTGAACTGGGATGAACGCTCAGATTAGCGATCCCACCGGAAGGGAGGGGTCTGCTGAGGAGGGGATTGCCGCACGCATGAGAGGCTGGGGGAGTTTTGCCCTCCACTTCCCCATGCCCCGCCGCACGGATTTGCGTCGCATCCTGCTGCTGGGATCAGGGCCAATCGTGATTGGCCAGGCCTGCGAATTCGACTACTCAGGCACCCAGGCCTGCAAAGCGCTGCGGGCGGAAGGCTACGAAGTGGTACTGGTGAACTCCAATCCCGCCTCGATCATGACAGATCCTGATCTGGCGGATCGCACCTACATCGAGCCCCTCACCCCCGAGGTGGTGGCCCAGGTGATCGCTCGGGAGCGCCCCGATGCCCTGCTCCCCACCATGGGTGGCCAGACCGCCCTCAATTTGGCCGTGGCTCTGGCGGAAAACGGCACCTTGGCCCACTACGGGGTGGAGCTCATCGGCGCCAATCTTGAGGCCATTCGCAAAGCGGAAGATCGGCTGCTCTTCAAGGAGGCGATGGAGCGCATTGGGGTCTCGGTCTGCCCCTCAGGCATCGCCAACACCCTGGAGGAGGCTCAGTCGGTGGGGGAGGCCATCGGCACCTACCCCCGGGTGATCCGGCCTGCCTTCACCCTGGGCGGCTCAGGTGGGGGGATCGCTTACAACCCGGAGGAATTTCGCGCCATCTGCAAGAGCGGGCTGGAAGCTTCTCCGGTTTCCCAGATCTTGATCGAGCAATCGTTGTTGGGGTGGAAAGAATTTGAGCTGGAAGTGATGCGTGACAACGTCGACAATGTGGTGATTGTTTGTTCGATTGAAAATCTGGATCCCATGGGAGTGCACACCGGTGATTCCATCACCGTGGCCCCCGCCCAAACACTCACTGATCGGGAATACCAACGGCTTCGTGATCAGGCCATTGCCATCATTCGAGAGATCGGAGTGGATACGGGTGGCAGCAACATTCAATTTGCCATTAATCCAGTCGATGGTGAAGTGGTGGTGATTGAGATGAATCCCCGGGTCTCCCGCTCCTCAGCCTTGGCCAGCAAGGCGACGGGATTTCCTATCGCTAAGATTGCCGCACGCCTGGCTGTTGGCTACAGCCTGGACGAAATTATCAACGACATTACTGGCGCCACACCGGCCTGTTTTGAGCCCACGATCGACTATGTGGTGACGAAAATACCTCGCTTTGCCTTTGAAAAATTCCGGGGCAGTCCTGCGGTGCTGACCACGTCCATGAAGTCCGTTGGGGAGGCGATGGCCATCGGCCGCTGCTTTGAGGAATCGTTTCAAAAGGCGCTCCGCTCTTTGGAAACGGGCCTGGCGGGCTGGGGCTGTGACCGATCAGAACAGCTGCCCTCGGCTGGTGACCTCGACCGCCAGCTGCGCATTCCCTCTCCCGAAAGGATCTTGGCCGTGCGCGCGGCCATGCAGGCCGGACGCGGCGACGACGAGATCCATCAACTGAGCGGAATCGATCCCTGGTTTCTGGCCAAACTGCGAGGGCTCCTTGAGGCAGAGCACCGCCTGCTCACGGGGCGCACCCTTGAGGAGCTTGGGGCCTCCGCCCTGCTGGAGCTCAAACAGCTGGGCTTCTCCGATCGCCAGCTGGCCTGGGCCACCGCAAACGATGAGCTGAGCGTGCGGCGTCATCGCCAGTCCTTGGGGGTGAATGTCGTCTTCAAAACGGTGGACACCTGCGCGGCGGAATTCGCCTCCAGCACCCCTTACCACTACTCCACCTACGAAAGGCCCGTCCTGCGCCTCCTGGGGGATGGCACGTTGGCCAGCCAGCCTCCCGCCGACGAGGTGCAACCGGAGCAGCGGCGCAAAGTGATGATTCTTGGCGGCGGCCCCAATCGCATTGGTCAGGGCATTGAATTCGACTACTGTTGTTGCCACGCTTCGTTTGCCCTTCGGCATGCGGGGTTTGCCACGGTGATGGTGAACAGCAACCCGGAAACGGTTTCCACGGATTACGACACCAGTGACAGGCTCTACTTCGAGCCCCTGACCCTGGAGGATGTGCTGAATGTGATTGAGGCGGAACATCCGGAGGGATTGATTGTGCAATTCGGCGGCCAAACTCCCTTGAAGTTGGCGATCCCCCTGATGCGCTGGCTCCAGAGCCCCCAGGGAAGGGCCACCGGCACGCAACTTTGGGGGACGTCGCCGATCTCTATTGATCGCGCCGAAGATCGGGAGCAATTTCAAGAGATTCTCCAACAGCTCTCGATCCGCCAACCCCGTAATGGTTTGGCCCGAAGCGAAAGCGAGGCCCGCAACGTTGCCGAGCGGGTGGGCTACCCCGTGGTGGTGCGCCCCAGCTATGTGCTCGGCGGTAGAGCGATGGAGGTGGTCTACGACGAAACGGAGCTCAATCGCTATATGACTGAGGCGGTGACGGTGGAGCCGGATCACCCGGTGTTGATCGACCAGTTTCTGGAGAACGCCATCGAGGTGGATGTGGACGCCCTC